>NZ_JBHYUG010000021.1:3365-30971 GCF_042749375.1 Streptomyces sp. NPDC059477
GGGGGGGGGGGGGGGGGGGGGGTTGGGCGGGGGGGGGGGCGGGGGGGGGGGGGGGGGGGGGGGGGGGGGGGCTTCCACCACACCCCCCCCCCCCCCCCCCCGCCCCCACCCTTCTGCTGTACTGGACCGATGCCCCACCCCCACATGGACCCACTGGATCTGCGGGTCACCGCGGCCCTCCAGGTGAACGGCCGGGCCTCGTGGCGTTCGGTCGCGCAGGCGCTCGGCGAGGGGGAGCGGACCGTCGCCCGGCGCGGGACCCGGCTGCTGGAGAGCGGGCTGGTCCGGGTGGTCGGGCTGGAGAACTTCGCCGAGACCGTCGTCGTACGGCTGCGCTGCCGGCCGGGGCGGGCCGCCGAGGCCGGACGGGCGCTCGCCGCCCGCGAGGACGCCGTGTTCAGCTGCCGGGTCACCGGCACCGACGACGTGGTGGCCGAGTTGCAGTGCCCGGCGTCCCGGCTCGCCGACCTCACCGGCGAGGAACTGCCCGCCCTGCCCGGCGTCGCCGCCATCGCCACCGCCCCCGTACTGCACTACTACCGCACCGCCCGCGAATGGCGCCCCGGCCTGCTCACCCCCGAGGAGGCCGCCGCCCTGGAGCCCGACGCGGTGCCGGTGCAGGGTCCCACCCCGGCCCCCGCCGACCGCACCTCGGACGAGCGGGCCATCCTGCGCGCCCTCGCCCGCGACGGACGGCTCACCCTGGAGGAACTCGCCGCCCTCGCGGGGGTGTCCAAGGCGACCGCCGGGCGGCGGCTCGAAGCGCTCCAGAGCACCGCCCGGCTCGCCATCCGGGCCGTCGTCGACCCGGCCGACCTCGGCTTCCCGGTCGAGGGACTGCTGTGGGTACGGGTGCGGCCCGCCGCGCTGGAACGCACCGCGCAGCGGCTGCTGCGGCTGGCGTCGGTGCGCTATCTCGCCACCCTCGCCGGTGACTTCCCGCTCCTGGTGAACACCGCCCACCGCTCCCGCGGGGAACTCCAGCGGTTCCTGGTCGACGCCGGGTGGGCGCAGGACGTGGACCAGGTGCGGGCCACGCTGGTGGTGGAGTCGCTACGCCGTGGCGGTGCCGTCGGGCTTGATCGCCCTTGATCATCTGAGCGGTGCGTAGCGTCCTCTTGACTCTCAGGGGTCGGGTCAAGCGTCTACTTGACTCAATCTTGGTATCCGGATGTCGAGATCTCTCATGCTGGTCTTGACGGGATTTTTCCGTCCCGCCTAGCATCGACGCCGTGGAGACCCATCCCGCCGCCGTCCTGACCGAGCGCCGCGAAGTCGACCTGTGTCGCGTCGCGAGCGCCGGCTGTTGTCGCTGCGCGCGCTGACGTCCTGACGCCCCCATGGGCGTCCCGGTGGCGTCCCCATGTGCTGACGTCCCGGTGTAGGACGTTCCGGCGTACTGACGTTCCGGCCTACTGAACGTCCGAAACGCCCGCGCGTCCCGTCGTACGTCCCACGCCCCCGCTCCTCCCCGGCGCACCCGCCGCGCCCCGCCGCCGCACGCCCCTCGCGCTGCCGCCGCGCCCCTCCGCCCTCTCGCGTCCCTCGCGCTTCCTTCACGGACCCTGGAACACGCCCATGTCTGTCGACACCCCTGCCCATTCATCCGCTCCGGCCTCCCCCGGCTCCCCCGGTCTCGCCTCCGGCGCCCTCTCCCCGCTGGAGGTCTTCGGGCAGTCGCTCGCGGCCACCGGGCCCAGCATCGCCATCGGCGGCACCATCCCCGCGATCTACCTCACCGCCGGAAGCGGCTCCCTCTGGTCCACCGCCGTCGGGACGGCCATCGCGCTGCTCGTGGCCTGGGTCGTCGCCCAGTTCGCGCGGCGCGCGGCCAGCGCCGGCTCGCTGTACAGCTATGTCTCCCTCGGCCTCGGCCGCGGACCCGCCTTCGTCACCGGCTGGGGCATCGTCATCGGGTACGTCGGGATCGCCGCCGCCTGCCTCGTCGGAGCCGCCGTCTACCTCGGCGCGCTGCTGGACTCCGTCGGCATACCCGCCACCGGCACCGGCGCCCAGCTCGCGCTGCTCGTGCCGGCCACCATCGCGGCGGCCGTCCTGCCGGTGCGCGGCGTACGGCTCTCCGCCCGCGTCGGGATCGTCGTCGAGGCGGTGTCCCTGCTGGTCATCCTGGTCGCGCTGGGCGCCGTCGTGGCCCACTTCGGGTTCCGCCTGGACACCGCCCAGTTCACCGCGCGCGGCGTCGACCTCAACACCGTCATGCTGGGCGCGGTCCTCGCGGTCGCCGTCTTCGTGGGCTTCGAGTCGGCGGGATCGCTCGGCGCCGAGTCCCGCGACCCGTTCCGCGCGGTCCCCAGAGCCATCATCGGCACGGTCGTCGGCGCCGGGGTGCTCTACGTGCTCAGCACCTACGTCCAGGTGCTCGGCTACGACACCGACGCCGCCCTCGCCACCTCCGGCGCCCCGCTCAACGAACTGGCCCGCGCCTCCGGCGTCGGCTGGCTGTCCCCCCTCCTCAACGCGGGCATCCTCATCTCCGCCATCGCCTGCGCCTCGGCCAGCGTCAACGCCGCCGCGCGCAGCCTGTACAACCTCAGCCGGGAAGGCGTACTGCCCGGCCCGCTCGGCCGGATCCACCCCACCCACCGCACCCCGCACCTGGCCCTGTACCTCCTCGGCGGCATCGCCGGTCTGCTGCCCCTGGTGCTGATCGCCACCGGCAGCGGCACCCTGGACGTCTACGCCTGGACCGCCGCCTTCGGCACCTTCGGCTACCTGCTCGCCTATCTGCTGGTCGCCCTCGCGCTCCCGCTGCATCTGCGCCGCCGCCGTCAGCTCGGCGCGGCTGCGGTCGTCGTCAGCGCGCTCGCCGTGCTGGCCATCGCGTACGTCCTCTACAAGAACCTGGTGCCGGTGCCCGCCTGGCCGGTGAACGTCCTGCCGTACACCTTCGCCGCCCTGGTCCTGGCCGGCCTCGCCTGGTACCTGACCCTGCTGCGCCGCGACCCGTCCCGCGCCCACGCCCTGGGCACCCACATCCTCAGCGCCGACGAGAGCACCCCCGACACCCCGGCCAGCCCCGTGAGCGACCTTTCCAAGGACTCCAGGGACCCCAAGGACCAGGAGCAGTCCGCATGACCCCGCAGCAGCCATACCCCACCCTCGAAACCGCCCTCGCCGACCCCGCCCTGCGCGAGCTGGAGATCGCCTGGTCCGACCCCTACGGACGGGTCCAGGGCAAGCGGCTCCCCGCCGCCCGCTACCCGCAGGCCACCGCCGGACGCGGCATCGGCTTCTGCGACGGCTCGCTCGCCTGGAACGCGGCCGGCGAGGTCCAGCCCGCCGCCTCCCTGGGCGCCCCCGACCGCGGCTACCCGGACGCCTACGCCGTACCGGACCCGGCCACCTACCGCCCCCTGCCCTGGCGCCCCGGCGCCGGACAGCTGCTGTCCGACATCCACGGCCACGACGGCGCCCCCTCCCCGACCACCCCCCGCGCCCTGCTGCGCCGCACCCTGGAGCACCTCGCCCGGCTGGGCTACACCGCCCGTGCCGCCCTGGAACTGGAGGTCTACCTCCTCCACCCCGACGGCACCCCCCTCTCCCAGGGCCTGCACGCCTACTCCCTGGAGCTGGCCAACGAACTCGACCCGCTGCTCTCCCGGTTCACCGACGAGCTGACCGCGTACGTGCCCATCGAGAGCGTGCTGACCGAGTACGGGCCCGGCCAGGCGGAGCTGAACCTCGCCCACCAGGACGCGCTCACCGCGGCCGACGACGCCTTCCGGCTGCGCTACGCGGTCCGTGAACTCGCCCGCCGCGAGGGCCTGCTGGCCACCTTCATGGCCAAGCCGCTGGGCGGCCAGTCCGGCAGCTCCGCCCACATCCACCTCTCCCTGTGGCAGGACGGACGCCCCGCGTTCGCCCCGGAGGCGGGCGCCGAGAGCAAGGCCGCGCGGGCCGCCGTGGGAGGGCTGGTACGGCATCTGCCCGCCGTCACCTTCTACGGGGCCCCGACCGTCAACTCGTACAAGCGCTTCGAACCCGGCGGCTTCGCGCCCCACCGCGCCGACTGGGGCGGCGACGACCGCTCGGTCGCCGTGCGCTCACTGGTGGACACCCCGGGGTCCAGCCGGGTCGAACTGCGCACCCCCGGCGCCGACGCCAATCCGTACATCGCGCTGGCCGCGGCGCTCGCGGCCGTGGTCGCGGGCCTGGAGGACGGCCTGGACCTGCCCGCCCCCGGACTCCCCGGTGAGCCCGCCAAGCTGCTCCCCGGCACGCTCGCCGACGCCACCGCCGCCGCCCGCGCCGACACCCGCCTGACCGCGCTGCTCGGCGAGGACTTCGTACGGGACTCCACGGCGCTCGCCGACTCCGAGTGGCACGCCTACACCACCGAGGTCACCGCCTGGGAGACCGACCGCTATCTGAGGAACCTGTGAGCCGCCGCATGAACGATCCCACCCCTCCCACCCCTCCCACCCCTCCCACCCCGGGCCCGTCCGGGCTGCTCGGTGAAGCGGCCCGGTTCCCCGCCCTGCGGGCCGTCTTCGAGCGGCGCGCCCGCCGCTTCCCGCTCGGCGGCACCCTCACCGGACCGCTCGCCCACCGCTCCGCGCACCCGCCGCTGCCGCTGAGCGCGGACGAGGAGGCGGTGCTCGTCGCCGCCGCGTCCGGGATCACCGGCGTGGTCCGTGAGGAGTGGTCCTTCCTGGACGAGGAGGGCCGCCCGACCGGCGGCGACAAGCTGGCGGGCTTCACCGGGCGCACGTACCCGAGCCCGCTGGCCAACCACTCCACGGAGGTCTTCTGGACCAACGACGAGGGCACGTACGTCATCCCGCAGCGGGACCGCGCCCCGGACGCCTACGTCCAGAACCAGAGCACCGACGACCACCGCCACTGGCTCACGCACGCCGTGCGGCTGACGGACGGACGGCTGGACATCCCCCGCCGCCGCCCCAACCTGTTCGCCTTCAACCGGCAGAACATCAACCTCCCCGGCACCACCCTGTTCATCCCCATCGCCGACCTGACCCGGCAGTGCATCTCCGCCCTGCTGCTCTACTTCGACCGCCCGCACGGCTACTACCTGATCGACGAACGGCTCGGCAACGACCCGCTGCGCCCCTACGTCGACTCCGGTCTGCTGGACCCCACCCACCCGGTCGACCTCGCCGACTTCGAGCGCTGGCAGATGGTCGACGCGAACGGCGTCGAATCCGGCCTGGTGGTGGCCAACCTGATGACGGCGACGCAGGCGCTCGGCCTGGGCGGGCACCCGTTCAACGGCGGCAAGGGCCGGGTCACCATGGGCGGCACACCCCAGTGGCACGCCATCGGCGGCGAGGGACCCGCCGGCGGGCTGGGCTTCCGCTTCCACCGGGTGCCGGACTGGGCGCCGGTCGGGGCGGGGGAGGAGATCCCGGTCGGCCTGGACGGGGTGTTCGAGGGGGCCGTACCCCCGTACCACGCGACCATCGAGGACGCCGTCGACTTCGTGGTCGGCCTGCGCTGGGGCGACCGCGGCGCCTTCACCGGGGGTGGCCCCACCCCCTGGAAGGACCCGTCCCTGGTCTCCCGGATCCCGCGCCCCTCCGAGGAGGCCATCGCGGCGGTGAAGACCTGGACCCGCTATGTCTGGGACCACTACGGGCGCTTCCCCGCCACCATCGACCCGTTCCTGACCACCGTCTGGTACCAGGCGCACCACCTGGACACCGACTTCTACGACACCTATTACCCGGCCGAGGCGCTGCCCGTCCATGTCCGGGAGCATGTGGAGAGGTGGCACCGGTGAGCCTGCCGCGGACGGGAGCGAGTCCGAGCGCGGTCGACGTGACCCACGTCGATCTGTCCCACGTCGACCTGATCGACAACGACCGTTACGCCGAGGCCGTCCCCTACGCCGACTTCGACCTGCTGCGCCGCGCCGACCCGGTGCACTGGCACCCCGAGCCGAACGGCCCCGGCTTCTGGGCGGTGCTGCGCCACGACGACGTGATGGCGGTGTCCCGGGACACCGCCACCTACTCCTCCGAGACCGGCGCGACCGCCCTGGAGGATCTGGCGCCGGACGCCCTCGCGGCCCGTAAGTCCCTGCTGGACATGGACCCGCCCCGGCACACCGCCCTGCGCCGCACCCTGGTCGCCGACTTCACCCGTCGCCAGGCCCTGCGCCACGAGGAGCAGCTCCGTGAGGTGATCCGGCCGCTGGTGCGCGGCGCGCTGGCCCGGGGGACCTTCGACGCGGTGGACGACCTGGCGACGGCCGTCCCGATCCGGGTGCTGTGCCGGATGCTGGGCGTGCCCGCCGCCGACGAGCCCCGCATGGTCGAGCTGAGCGACCGGCTGATCGCCAACACCGACCCCGACCTCAGCGAGATCCAGCCCGACAGCCCCGAGTCCGACCGCTACCGGCTGCTGCCCTTCCGCAGCCCGGCCGCCCTGGAGATGCACGCGTACGCCAGGGCGCTGCGGGCCGACCGCGCCGAGCACCCCCAGGACGATGTGGTGACCCGGCTGGGCCAGGCGCGTATCGACGGACTGCCGCTGACCGAGGCCGAGTTCCAGGCGATGTTCCTGCTGCTGCTGGTGGCGGGCAACGAGACCACCCGCTCGGCGCTGTCCCTGGGCATCCAGGCGCTGGTGGCCCACCCCGCCCAGTGGGAGCTGCTGCGGGCGGGCGCGGATCTCGACCGCGCGGTGGAGGAGATCCTCCGCTGGACCACGCCCCTGCACCACTTCCGCCGCACGGCGACCCGTGACACCGAGCTGCGGGGCCGTCATATCCGGGCGGGCGACAAGGTGGTGATCTGGTACACGTCGGCCAACCGGGACGAGAACGTCTTCCGGGCGCCGTACGACTTCGACATCACCCGCGATCCCAACCCGCACCTCGCCTTCGGCCGGGGCGGCCCGCACCGCTGCCTGGGCGAACACCTGGCCAGGGTGGAGATCCGCCTGGTGCTGGAGGAGTTCCTCGCCCTCGGGGTCACCCTGCACGCCGACGGCCCGGCCCGCCGGGTCCGCTCCAACTTCACGAACGGGCTCAAGTCCCTTCCGGTGCGGGTGAGCGGGTTCCGGCGGGCGTAGGCGAGAAGTGGCCGGGGCGGGCGGTCCGTGCGGGTGGCGGGGGGTTCGGGTGGGGCGCCGGGGGTCCGTGGGGGCGGTTCTCGTGGGTGGTGCGGATTTCCCTTCCTGGGGCGGGCGGGATGTTCTCGGTTTTCTTTCCTGCCCAAGAAGTGAAATTTCCTTGCAAGTGATTTCGCTTCTTTTAAATGCGGCCGGACGCAAATATGAAGATACTCACGGAGTTTTAGGGAGCGGATAACCCGGCGAATTTGGGTCGGTGTGACCAAAATTCGCGCTTTTGAGTCCGTTGATTCACGGGGAAACTCGTGAAGAGACAAGACGGGCGAGAAAGGAGGTGGGGCGCGAATGATTCCTCTGGACCGTTTTCTCGCCGACTGCCTGCTGGACGCGAGGGAAGCGGAGCCCGGATCGGACGGATCGGTTCCGCTCTCCGCCGACCGTGCCGGATACCGGGAAGCCCGGCGGCGATTCCTCACGGCCGGGCTGACCGCCCTGCACGCGGACCACGTCGGCGCCGGCTGGGTGCAGATGAACATCACCCCGACCGCCCAGACCTTCCCCGCGATCTACGCCCGGCTGGACGAGATCGCCTCGGAGGCGCTGAACTCCGGATTGGCCACCAATTTCTTCTTCATGCACAAACCCCCGGGAATGCGGGTCCGTTTCCAGGCCCCCACTCCGCAGGGCCGGGCCGAACTCCAGCACCTGGTGACCCGGCGCATGGCCGCCCACCCCGAAATCTTCGGCATTCCGCAACACGGGGTCTATGAACCCGAGTCCTATCTCTTCGGCGGCCCCGAAGCACTCCCGTGGGTGCACACCCTCTTCACCGCCGATTCCCTGGCCTGGCTGCACCACCACGCCGACCCGCCCACCGCCGCCCTCACCGACTGGCGCTATTCCCTGACCCTGCTGCGTGATCTCCTGGACGGCCTCGGCATCATCGGCTGGGAACACCGGGGCGTCTGGGAGACCCTCCAGCGCGAGGCGGGCCGCGACCTCGGTGAGGCCGCCAGGCAGAGCGGAGTCTCCCGCGCGATGGCCGGCATCCAGCACCTGTGGCGCCTGGACCACGCCCGGCTGACCTCCCACCTGCCCGAACCCCTGCGCACCTCCGTGGACCTGCACCGGGCCGCGATCCACCGCGCCGCGCTCAGCTGGCGCACGGACCACTTCGACTCCGGCGCCGCGGAGGTGACCGGACCACGCCGGGCCGCCGCGTACTGCGTGATCTTCCACTGGAACCGGGCCCGCTTCTCGGCGGCCCTCCAGAAACTCCTCACCCGGGCCCTGGTGAGCGAGGGCGGCCACACGCAGGAGGCGTCAGGGGCTGCTCCCCGTACCGATCACCAGGCCGTGGGGTGAGCGGCACCATGACGGACGACAGCTGTACCGGCCCCGGTAGCGGTTCCTGTACGGACCCCCATCCCACCGCCCTTCTCCGGGTCGCCGGAATGCCCGCCACCGCCTGGGCCGCCGCAGGCAACCCCCACCTGTTCGACCGGGCCGCCGCCCACCACCGCGCCCGCCGCGAACTCGCCGACCGGGCCCGGACCCTGGCCGACCTCCTCGGCACCACCGTCGTACCCCACCTCCCCCCGGGCAGCCCGCCCCGCGGAGCCGTCCTGGCCCTGCGCCGCCGCCTCCACTCCGGAGCCGCCCCGGACACCGCCGACCGCCGCCTCCTGACGGAGACCCCCGAGGTACCGCCGCTTGTACGGCAGCGGTGCCAGGACCTGTACGAGGCGGACCGCGCGCTCAGTGAGGAGTACGAGGCACTGGGCACCGCCACCGAGCAGGAGTGGGAGCGGGTCGGTGAACTCTGCTGGGACCTGGCGCGCACCCACCCCGTCATGCGGGTGTTCCTCGACAGCACCGCCCCCGAACTCACGGCGACCGCCGAGCGCCGGCTGGCCCGCGGGGAGCGCTGGTCGAGCCCGCGGCTGCGCAAGAACTGCACCTTCCTGTGGCGGGCGCTGGCCCGCGCCGCGATGAAGACCACCCCGCGCGACTGGGTGGGCCAGATCGCCCCCGTACCGATCACCCCGGCACACTCCCCCCACCCTCTTCTCCTCGCCCCCGGCTCCCGGCTCACCGCCATGGCCGCCGAGGTCTCCCACAACGTCCACACCCTGCGCACCCGGCTCGGCGCCCTCGACCTCACCACCGCCGACGCCACGACCGTGATCGCCCCGGCCCCGCTCCACTTCACGCCCCTGGACGACGCCGGGGACAGCACCGCCGGCGGCCACCTCTGCTGCGCGGTCCTCGACCCGGCCCGCCCCGGCACCCTGCGCCGGATCGACGTCGTCCGCACCCAGGCCCTGGACGCCGTGCTGGCCCGCCTCACCGCGGGGCCCCGACCCCTCGGCGAGATCGTGACCGACCTGCTGGGCGGCCTGACCGGCGACCGCGCCGAGCCCGCCGGACGCGCGCTACGGGGCTTCCTCGCCCACCTCCACCGGCTCGGCGTACTGGAGACCTGCGCCCCGCCCCGCCGGGTCCACAGCGGCTGGACCGCCCCCGGCACCGCCCTGCCCCACCCCACCCCGTGGCCCGGCGGCGCGGCGGCCGTCCCCGCCGACTGGTTCCTGGACTCCTACCGCCGCGCGGAGACCCCTGGCCGCCGTCCCCTCACGGTGTCCGCCGAGGCGACCGACGTCATCCACGCGGGCCTGCGCACGGCCGCCCGCCTGGCCGCCCTCAGAAAGGCCGACCTCCCCGACCCCGCCGACCTCCCCGCCCCCCTTCCCGGTCTGGACGCCGAGCCCCGCCCCCTGCTCGCCTTCCTCGCCCCCCTCACCTTCCGCACGGACGAGACCGACGCGGAGGCGGCGCCGGACACCCCCCACCCGGCGCCGCCGCAGCTCAGACAGACCCTGTACGACGGCTGGCCCCCCGCCCGCACCCCCGGCTCCGGCTACGCCCACCTGCTCGACCTGCTCGGCGGGCACCTGGACGACGAGTCGTTCGACATCGACGACACCCTCCTCGACGCGCTGGGCGCGCCCAAGGCACAGGAGTCGATGCCGCCCTGGCCACTGGACTGCCTGGTACGCCCACTGGCCCCGGCCGACGCGGGACCCGGCCCCGTACCCCTCGCCGTACTGGAGTCGGCCTCCCCCGCCGGGGTCCTGGACGCCCGGTTCGCCGACACCCTGGACACCCTCACCGGCGGCTACGGCAACACCTCCCGCCTGCGGGCCTTCCTGGCCGCCGTGGAACGCGCCGCCGACGTCGACTTCGTGGAGGTCCTGGTCCCGCCGCTGGACGAACGGGCCGCCAACGCGGTACGCCGCCCCCGGCTCACCTCCTGGTGGACGGGCGACCCGGACCCGGCGCCCTACCACGGCACCACCGGCCTCACCGGCGCCCGCCACCTCCCCCTCGACCGCATCACCCTGCGCCGCGAGGGAGCCAGGGTCATCGCCGAGGCGGACGGCCGCCGTATCGTCCCGGTCCACCACGCGACCCGGTCGCCCGTCCCCCCGTACGACCAGCTCCTGCGCGTCCTGCTGACGGCCCGGCATCCCGGTACGGCCGAGATCCTGCGGCTGGACGGGCTGGCCGACGCCTTCCCCGAGGCCCGCCGGGTCCCCCGGCTGACGGTCGGCGGCGGACGCCTGGTCGTCAGCCCACGGACGCACCGCGTCCCGGACCCGGACCTGTGGCACCCCGACGACAGCGACCGGGACAAACTCCTCCACCTGGCCGCGCTGCGGGCCAGGACCGCCCTCCCGCGCCACGGCTTCGCCCGACCACGGACGCCACCGCTTCCCGCGCACGATCCGAACCCCTCACCCACCCCGGGTCCCCCGAGTCCCCCGCCTCCCCAGCAGACCCCCGTGGACCTCGCGGCCCTGCCCACCCTCCGCACGATCGACCGGCTCCGCGCCCAGCACGGCAGGAACGGTTTCCTGATCGAGGAGGCCCTGCCGGCCCCCGGCCACCACCTGCTGCGCGACGAGGCCCATGCCGACGGCGACGCCCCCTCGTCCAGCGCGGCCCAACTGCTCCTCAGGTCCCCCCACGCCCTCGACGCCCTCGTCGACGCGGCAGCAGCCGCCCTGCGCGGCTGACCCAGAACGCCCCGGAATCCAACCGGGGTCGGCACCACCAGAAGGTCACCACCCACCCGACCCCGCCTGGCGAGCCAGGAGGGTCAGCAGAGATACGGAGAAACCCCATGCCGTCCATCGACACGAACGAACTCGACAACCTCATCACCGACCTGGAGACCCGGATCACCGACACCGAGCTGGCGGAGACCGCGCCGAGCACGATCGGCGTCTGCACCCTCGTGATCTGTAGCATCATCGGCGTCTGCTGACACCGTCGCTGAGCAGCGGGTGCGCCGGGCCGTCAGCCGCGGGCGCACCCGCCCTTCCTCTCCACTTTCTCCCGAGTTTCTCCCGAGTTCCCGAACGGCACGGAGACACAGCGCAGATGCCGACCGCAGACCCGACCGCAGCCCCGATCTCAGTGGCAGACGTGACCACACTGGCAGTCCGGACCCTGAGGGAGTGGACCCAGTCGCGGGAGCGGCAGCCGAGCACTCCGGACGACTCGGATCCCCTCCCACCCTCCACTCCCACCACCGACGTGGGAGTCCCGGCCCTGGCGGCTCTGCTGGCCGGAACCCACCCGGACGACGAGACCACCACCGCCGTCGCCGCCCGTGCCGTGGCCTCCTGGGCCCGTACGGCCGGACGCGGTTCGGGGCATCACGGTCTCTTCAGCGGCGGCCTGGCCGGAACGTTGGCGGGCCTGCGCTTCGGAGCCCGGCTGCATCCCGCCCTGAACACGGTCGCCGACCGGCTGCACACCCACCTGGCCACCCCGCGGCCCCGCCGCCAGGACCAGGTCACGATCACCGACTACGACCTGATCGTGGGCCCGGCGGGCACCCTGCACGCGTTGCTCCTGGCCGACACCGAGGCCGCCCCGCTCCCTCAGATCGACCATCTGGCCCTCCTCGCCTCCGACCCCGACCTACGTCGGCTGCGCGCCGGGCAGGACGACAGATTCCCCGAACTGGACTGGCTCCAGGGCCGGGTGAACACGGGCATGGGTCACGGCGTCGCGGGCCTGCTGACCGCTCTGACGGCGACCGTCCGACAGACGGCACCGACCCCCCGCCTCACCCGGGCGATCCACCACCTCACCCACTGGCTGACGGCTCAGTCCTTCGACGACGCCCGAGCCATCCGCAGCTGGGACGGCGCCGGCCTGGAGGATGTCCCGCTGCCGGGGGCCCGCGCCCGCCAGGCCTGGTGCTATGGCGCCCCGGGCATCTGCTGGGCCCTGTGGGACGCCGCCGACGCGGTGGACGACAAGGAAACGGCCGAGTGGGCCGAGTCGGCCTTCACGACCCTGTGCGCCCACTACGACGAGACCTTCCACCTCTACGGCGACCCGCCCACCGACCGCCTCGCCTGCTGCCACGGCGCCGCGGGCGTCCTGGCCGTCGCCGACGCCTTCCACCACCACGCCCACCACCCCGGAGCGGCCACCCTCCGCACCCGCCTCACCACCTACCTGACCGCCCACCTCCACGAACTCCCCACCCTGGCGGCCCAGGACATGGGCCTGCTGGGCGGAGCGACGGGCATCCTCTGCGCCCTCCTGACGGCCACGACGGAAGCCACGTCCGGGGCAGCTTCCGAGGCCGCCTCCGGGGTCACCCCTTGGCGGGCCTGGACGAGGTGCCTGGGCCTGCGCTGACCCGGAAGGCCCAGTCCATCCCCGGCTCCACCACCCCCCGGAACACCCTCCTCACCGGAGCGGTGCACAGCGCCGTACCGAGGGCGGCGGCCACGACCGTGACCGTGAACGCGCCGATCGGCTGATGGAACCAGGAGTGACGTTCCCAGTCCCAGTGGTTGGCGGCCTGGATGAAGAACCCGTGCAAGAGGTAGGCGTAGAGGGTGCCGGCGCCGAGGGCGGTGAACCAGGTCCGGTGACCTGGGACCCAGGCGAGGAAGCAGCCCACGAGGAGCGTGGAGCAGCCGAAGAGGGCGAGGGTCATGAGGGGCCCGTACCACGCGGGTACGCCGAGATCCTGTGCGGCGGAGTGATGGAAGAGCCAGGCGTAGTCCCACCGGGGTACCGCCCAGTAGGCGAGAGCGAGGGCGCCCAGCAGCACCGGTACGGCCACGATCCGCGCCTCGCGCCGCCGTACCAGCCGGAAGTGCTCCGCCCGCAACGACAGCCCGAGCACGAAGTACGGCAGGAACTGCAACGCCCGCTGAAGGTCCAGATCCTGCCCGATGGCCGGGGACAGCGTGGCCAGCGACGCGATCACCAGAGCGACGGGCAGCGGCCACCGCACCCGCTTCCAGATCGGTGTGGTCAGCCTCCACACGAACAGCGCGGCGAGGAACCACGTCAGATACAGCGGGTCCAGCAGACTGACCGCCCGATCGGGCTCACCATCGCTCCACCGCGTGAACAGTGTGTAGCCGGTCTCGAACACGACATACGGGACGACCACCCCGGTGACCAGCCGCTTGACCTTCGCCGGACTGGCGTCGAAGCTCCGCGAGAAATACCCCGAGATCACGATGAACGCCGGCATGTGGAAGGCGTAGACGAACGTGTACAGAGCGGTGACCGCGCGGCTCTCCGACCGCAGGGGTTCCCAGGCGTGTCCCATCACGACGAGGACGATCGCCAGATACTTGGCGTTGTCGAAGAAGGGATCCCGGGCCTGATCCCGGTCCTGCCGGGGCGCGGGTACGGTCCTGCCCTGCGGGCGTGCGTCGTTCACTGCTGTGATGTCGAGGTGAGACATCCTCCGTGCCTTGCCGGATCACGTCGCGGTAAACCATGGAGAAGCTATGTGTTGTCCTCGTAGACGACGTCGTCGGAGAGGGTCATTCCCAGTTCGCGGAAGCGACGGGCCACCTCGGGGAGGGTGCGGCCGGTGCGGAGGGCGCCCTGGAAGACGTTGAGGAGGGGGACGGGTTCCATTCGGTCCAGCCAGTCGTGCGGTCCGTCCTGCACGACGAACGTCTCCTCCTGGTCGAGGAACAGCTGGAGATCCTCGAACTCGACCCTGTCGAGCGCGAGCGCTCCGTCCGCCACCCGCAGACCGAGGGTCATGAGCCTGGCCACCACGTCGGCGGGGCGGCGGCGCAACTGGGCCGCGGTGTCCAGCACATGGATCACCGGCACGGGCACCTCCTTGTTCAGCCAGGACGCCTTCCGTCTGCGATCGGTGCTGAGGACGGTCGTGTCATCCGGCTCGATCGTCTCGGGCAGGACCGTTCCCTCGGCGAGGCGCAGTCCGAGGAACACGAGCCGGTCCGCCACCGCCGCGGGGCGCCACCCGGTCCGCTCGGCCGCCGCCAGGACCTTGTCCAGCGTGACCGGTACGGCCGCGTTCAGCCAGGGTGGACCCTGGTGCCGGCCCACGCTGAGCAGGAAGAGATCGGCGGGCTCGACGGTCTCGGGACATACCGCGCCCTCCGGGAGGCGCAGTCCGAGTCGCGCGAGCCTGTCCACCACCTTCGCGGGGTGGCTTCGGTTCCGCTGGGCGACGGACAGCACATGCCCCAGCGGAACCGGCTCCATGAAGTTCAGCCAGATCCTGGTCCGGCGCTCGTCCAGGGTGAGCAGCGCGAGATCCGCAGGATCCACGGTGGCGGGTGGCTCGGCCTCCTCGATCAGGCGCATTCCGAGCTGCTCCAGCCTGGTGGCCACACTGCGCGGAGACTGGCCGGTGGTGTGGGCGGCAACGAGAATGTGGGCCAGGGGCACCGGACTTCCGAAGTCCCACCAGGGACGGTCGGACCTCAGGCCCTGGCGCAGCATGACCAGATCGTGGGGCTCGACGACCTCCGGGAGCACGGCTCCGTGCGCGAGCCGTAGTCCCAGCCTTGGCAGCCTGGCCGCGATGTCCGCCGGGCGGCGCCGGATCCGCTTGGCGACGGACAGCACATGCCCCAGTGGGACCGGCTCTCTCGCCTTCAGCCACTCCCCCGGAAACCTGCCGCTGAGGACGCTGATGTCCTCGATCTCGGCCGTCTCCGGCACCACCACACCCTCGGTGAGCCGCAGCCCCAGTTCCCCGAGCCGGTCGACGATCTCAGCGGGACGGCGCTGGGTCTGGTGGGCGACGGACAGCACATGTCCCAGGGGAACCGGTTCCCTTTCGTCCAGCCACGGCTCTCTGGGTTCGAACGCGCCGCCGAGAAGAAGCAGGTCCTCTTCTGTGGCCGTCTCGGGCAGCACCGCGCTGTCCGAGAGCCGGAAACCCAGCCGCACGAGCCGGTCCGCCGCCTCCCGTGGACGGCGTCCCACGGTCAGCGCGAACCGCAGCACATGCCCCAGGGGTACGGGCGAGGTGGCGGTGAGCCACTCATCCGTGTATCTGCCCCCCGGCCTGAAGGCGGCCGTCGAGCCGTTGCCGTCGGCCGACGCGAGAAGCAGGCCGATGTCCGTGGGCCGGGCGCACAGGACGCCCTCGGGGTGGGCGAGCGTCACCCCGGGAAATGCTCCCGCGGCCACCCAGGCGGTGACCCGCCAGGTGAGGACGGCTCTCGGGACGAGCCACCGCGAGGAGGAGCTTCCGCGCGTCCGGAGATGGCCACGCATGAACTCCTCGTCGTACGGAAAGCAGCCCGCCGCGGTGATGTCCGCCTCCTGCCCGCCCACCATCCACGGGCGGTAGCGGCGGGCCACCGCGGCGGCGGCCACCTCGTCCGCGAGGGCCGGATGCTCGCCGACCAGTTTCGACAGCCAGCCGTGGCCGAAGACCTCGCCGTTCTCCCGCAGCAGCGTCGGGATCTCCTCCCGGAGCCGACGCGTGACATGGGCCGTGTCATGAAACAGCGCTCGCCGGCGGTCGACGGTCAGCTGGGGCAGCTGCGCCCCGGTGAGGTTGACCACCGCTCCGAACAGCGGGACCCCGATCCACACACCGTCCGCGAGGACGCCGCCATCGCTGCTCGTCCACCACACGTCCGGTCGGCTGGTGGCATCGACCGCGATGCCGGCCTCGCGCAACACACCCGGCTCATACGGGTCCTCGCTGCCCAGCGGCGCAACCCCCGACAACACCTCCGGCTCCCACTCGTACCGATCCTCCGCGTCCCGCGCCACCACCGCGTACTCGGAGATCCACAGCAGCCGCCGCAGCAGATCCGTGCACGACGGCTGGGTGGTGGCCGACGGTCGCAGATACAGCCGTACGGTCGTGCTGGCGTCGTGCCCCCGGCCCAGGTCGCGGATATGGAACAGGGAGCCGGGACCGGCGATGTCGACCTGGAGGCGGCGGCCGGGGTGGCCGTCGCGGTCCAGGCGGCACGTGGTCACCGAGACATCGTCGGCGATCATGAAGTAGCTGAGCACGCCGATGCCGAAGCGGCTGTTGGGGTACAGCTCGATGCCCTCGCGGCGCCACTCGGCCTGTTCGTCGAGGTACTCGGGGAGGTCGGCGAAGCGCATTCCGGCGTGGGAGAAGACCTCGCGGAGTTCGCGCTCGCCCATGCCGATGCCGTTGTCCGTGCACTCGATGTAGGGGCGGCCGTCGGCGTCCACGTCCTGGGTGAAGGTGATGCGTCCGGACCAGGGGGCGAGTTCGGGGTGGCGCAGCCGTAGGAAGCGGGTGCGGGCGTCCCGGTAGCGGCAGGCGTCCAGGGCGTTCTGGTACAGCTCGCGGATCGCGAGCGCGGGGTCCCCGTAGAGCTGCTCGCCCATGAGGAGTTCCTGGATCCGGTCGTCGGCGAGGCGGAAGCGCAGGTCCGTCGACTCGTAGGCGGGCTTGCCGCCGGCCTCGACGGCCGGGCGCACCTGGTGGGCGGTGGCGTGGGCCGGTAGATCCTGCAACGGCTCCAGCTGGGGCTCGTTGCCCGCCTGGATGTCGACCGCGCCGAACAGGGCGTCCAGGGCGGCGGCCTGCTGCCGCAGGGCCAGGCCCAGGGCCGGGTGGTGGCAGGTGGCGTTGAGGACGCGGGTGCGGCCGTGCTGGTCCCAGCGGGCGTTGCGCAGGGTGTGGTGGAGCTGGGGCAGGTCCACGGAGTAGCTGATGCCGAGGTGTTCGACGACGACGTCCGGGAGCAGGACCGGGTCGATCGCCAGGTGGTGGGCGACGGTGAGGACGATGACCAGGAGCTGTTCGCGGATGTGCTGCTCGGCCTCGGCGCCACCCGCGAGCTGGCGGCGGGGGCGGATCGTGGTGGCGTCGAACGAGGTGCGCAGGGAGCGCAGCAGCATCGACAGGGTGTTCAGTTCGAAGAGTTCGGCGACCAGTTTGCGGTCGGCGTCGGCCGGGACGTCGTCCAGCAGGCTCTGCACGGGGCCGAGCAGACTGTCCAGGACGGCCTCCTGGAATCCGCCGGGTTTTCTGGTCAGCCAGCGGCGGAACAGCCACCAGGCGATCCCGGCCGCGCGGTCGTCGCCGCCGGGGGACCGGGCCGCGAGGGCGGCGCGGCGCACCAGCCGCTGCCGGTTGTTGAGGAACTGCTCGTAGTGGGCGCGGGACGGTGTTGGGGAGGGTACGCGGTCGAGGTGGGTGGGCTGGAGGGGCAGCGCCTGTACGGCGGCGCGGTTGGCGCAGGACACGTAGAGGTAGGGGACGGCGACCAGGAGGGCGGCCTCGGCGGGGGAGAGGGCGAGCTTCTCCGGGTTGAGGACCTTGGAGAGGAGCCAGCCGACGCCGCCGGTCATCCGCTCGGCGAAGCCGACCGGTCGCCAGGGGTCGTCGGTCAGCCGGGCCTCGTCCCGGGCGGCCTGCGGGGCGATCTGGGCGAGGAGGGCGACGGTGGCGGCGCGCATGGCCTCGGCGCCGGGGGCGTCCCCGAGCTGCTTCCACGCCGGGTGGTCGCGGGCCGCGCTCACCCACGGGTGCTCGCCGGCCGCCCCGGGCGCGGTGCGGTCGGGGCGGGCGAAGACGACGAAGTCGTCCGTCTCCGTCTCGCTGCGGACTCTGATCTGCTGCCGGAACAGCTTGTGTTCGGTGGTCAGGGTGTCGGTCGCGCTCTGCAACTGCTCCCTGAGTTCGCGCAGGGTGCCGGGGCCCGCCTCGTCGGCGATGACGGTGCTCAGGGCGCGGGAGAAGATGCTGAAGGTGCTGTTCCCGGCCCGGGTGTAGCGGGCGCGTTCGCCGGGCGAGCAGGCGTATACGTGGCAGTAGTGGCGCTCACCGGCCCGGATGACCCGCATGTCGGACCAGCCGACGGTGTTGCCGACGGACATCACGCGCTGGTCGATTCCCTCGCGGCAGGCGTCCACGAACACCACGACGTCCCCGGCCTCGCTGCGTTCGACGTAGGTGCTGAAGTCGAGCGAGAGGCATTTGCCGCGGAAGTCGTGCGACGTGGTCCGGGCGCCCTTGGGGACGAGGAAGTCCTGGCCGTCGTGGTGGATGCCGTGCCCGCTGAGGTAGAGCAGCAGGGTTTCGCCCGGGGCGGCGCCCTGGAAGAACGTCTCGACGGCGTAGTCGACGCTCTCCCGGTCGGTCTCCTCGACGTCGTGGGTGTGCACCTCGTACCCGACGCCGGACAGTGCCCCCGCCAGCTCGGCGAGATCGTCCGTGACGAAGGGCAGATCGTCGATGTGGGGGTCACGGTAGGTCGGCACCCCGATGAGCAGGGCGCGATACGCACTCTTCATCGCGTTCTCCGGCGGATCAGGACCCGAAGGTCAGCGTGATCGCCCCCTTGGCGCCCACCTGCGCCGATGTCCCCACGACGGTGATGCCGCCGGTCGCCGTGATCTCGAAGGAGACCTGCGCCTGCTGCAAGGGCATACCGCCCTCCGACACCCGGATATCGGCGAGCACCATCTGGAGGGCGTCCACCGTCCGCTGCAAGTTCTCCCGCAGCACGGCGGTGGGAATCCGCCGCACCGACGCCGGGGCGTCCTCCCCGCGCCGCCCGAAGATCCCCATGTCCCCGGAACCCGACCCCGTGTCCTGGTCGTCGACGACCACCAGCACATCCAGCCCGTCCACGACAGCGCCCCCCTCGGCGCCTTCCACCTCGACCGCCTCGACCGCCTCGAACATTGCTCCCCCTCGTCCCCGGTCATGGAAATCGTCACATCATAGTGGGGGTGGGGGCGTCGCCGAGGCGCTACTGACAGGTACTCAACTCACGCTGGGCGCAGGGTGGGTGGTCGCGCTCCGCCTTCCCGACGGGCCGCGACTCAGGCCGGGTCTGGCGGGCGCCTTCCATGGCGTTCCTGGAGCAGGTTCACCTGCTTGATCCAGAAGGCGAGTTTCTCGTCCTTCGAGGCGCTCGGGGGAAGCAGCCCGAGTTCCTTGGCCAACTGGTAGAAGCCGGGACCGGCGTCGTTGGCGGCCAGGTAGTTCACCAGCGCGGAGAGCATCAGCGGCGGATCGGACGGGTCGATCTCCCGATCCCGTACGACGATCAGTCCGAGCAGATGCCCCATGGCCGCCCGCTCGTCGGCCCGCTCGAAGTCGAAGACCCGGCAGCCGGTCCGCCGGGCCAGGGTGACATTGAGTTCCGTGTAGGAGGTGGGCCTGCCCAGTTTCGCCCGCTCGACCAGGAACTCCCGCCCCGCGTCGACCAGCAGGTCCCACTCGCTCTCCGTACGACCGTACGCCGTCATGCAGCCCCCTCCGGGCCGAGCCGATCCGTGGGCGCGAAGATACTCGCTCGATCGAGGAACGGCGCGTGCTGATCAGGCAGGAAGCCGAATCCCGTGGATCACGCGCGGCCCTCCGTCGATCCCAAGAGTGGCGAGGGCAACGGCTCGACGGCGCTCCACGGTGACGCGCTCGTGTACTTCGGTCTCGGAGGCAACGGCAACGTACAAGATCCCGCACAGCACTTCCCGGTCCGGCAACGGCCTGCGGCCGGGACACCGGAACCTGCGCTCACGTTGCGGCAGCAGCGGCTCCAGGCGGTTCCACAACCCATCCGACACGATCCACGACTACGGTCCCCACACCGGACCGAACGCTCAACTCCCGACCCAGTCACGGCAGCCAGGACCGATCCACCTCGTCGTGTGCGCTCCGAGCCGGGCTGATGCCCGGCTCGGGATGTGCGGTGCTCAGACCGTGCTGGCGATCCAGCCGATCGTCTCGGTCGTGTGCGGGCCGTCGGAGAGCGCCCTGCCGCTGCCGACGAGTTCGTTGATGCGGATCTTGAAGCCCGTGCGGGTGACGTCGGCGATGCGCAGGCCAGGGGTGTCGGGGCCGTTGAACGTCTGCACGAACGGGACGACGATCACGTCCGCGTTGCTCGGGAACGGCGTCGGGAAGGTGACCTGGGTGAACGTCGAGGTGACTCCGCCGTTCACCTCCGTCGGGCTGGTGGAGTTCAGTTGGAGTTTGCCGGTCTGGATCAGGCTCATGGCTTCCGCCTTCCACTCAGTGGCCGCCGGTCCGCGTCCTCCTGGTGTCCGCGCACTCGGCAGCACCTACGCGGCTTCGTTGCGAAGCAGCTAGGAGCGAAATGCCCGCGCCAGGCGATGTTTAGAGGAAAGGTCGCCTATGCGAGGCAAATATGCACCGACGTCTTGCCAAGAGAAACGACAGCTCCACATTCGCCTCGGTGTTCAGCACGAACCAGCGCACGGGGCCGGTCTCGGCGTCCACCCCGTCGACGGCGGCCAGGGCTCGGCGGTGGAAGTCACGGGCGTTGGCGAAGAAGAGCGGGGAATCGTAGCGGTAGACAAGCAGCCCCGGGACGGTGCGCGCCTGCGGATAGTCGTCGACATCGTGCATTCCCGCGACTCCGGGCACCAGCCCCTCGACCGCGTCGTGCGGACGCGCCACCCGGGTCAGCAGCTCGGCCACCGACAGCCCGACGGCCACCAGGACGCCGTACAGGATGTCCAGGGCGAGCACCCCGGCCAGACATCCGAGGGCGAGCAGCAGCTCGCGGCGGCGGAACGCCGACAGCCGCCGGAAGCCCGCCAGGTCGATCATGCGGACAGCCGCGTAGACCACCAGCGCGCCCAGCACCGCCGACGGCGTGCGGGCGAGCAGCGGGCTCAGGAAGAGCAGCACAGCCAGCACGACGGCCCCGGCCACCAGCGAGTACGCCTGACTCCGCGCCCCGGACGAGGACGCGAGCGCGGTACGGCTGGCGCTGCTGCTGACCGGGAAGCCGTGCAGCACCCCCGCGCCGAGGTTGACCGCGCCCAGCGCCAGGAACTCCTGATCGGCGTCGAAGGCCTCCCGCTCGCGTCGCACCCGCGCAGGGCCGGCACGCCCTCCGTCGTGTCCCGACTCCGTACGATCGTTGCCCTGCCCGGCGGGGACCTGCCCCGCGAACGCCCGCGCGGTGAGCACGAAATCCGTGTATGCCACGAGGAGCACGCCCAGCGCGGGCAGCAGCAGCCGCGGGAGTTCGCCCAGCCCCGGCCAGGCGAAGCCCGGCAGCCCCGAGGGAACCTCCCCGATCACAGCGATGCCGTACCGGCCGTCCAGGTCGAAGGCGACGACAGCGGCCGTCCCGAGCACCACCGCGAGCAGCGGTCCGGGCACCACCGGGACGTAGGCGCGCACCAGGAAGAGCAGGACAAGGACCACGGCCGACAGGACCACGGTGGGCAGGTGCGCGTGGGACAGCGACCGGACGAACGACCACAACTGCGGGAAGAACTCGGTCCCCGATGACCCCGCCCCCACCAGCCGGGGCAACTGGTCCACGATCATGATCAACGCCACCCCGGCCATGTAGCCGATCAGCACCGGCCGGGAGAACAGATCGGCGAGGAACCCCAGCCGCACGACCCGGGCGACCAGGCACAGCAGCCCGACCACCACGGCGAGCGACGCCGCCAGTGCCGCGTACCGGCCGGGTTCACCGGCGGCGAGCGGCCCGACCACGGTCGCCGTCATCAGGGCGGTGGTGGACTCGGGCCCCACCGACAGCGCCCGGGAGGTGCCGAACAGCGTGTACAGCGCGAGCGCGGGCAGGATGGCCCACAGCCCCGCGACGGGCGCCAGCCCGGCCACCCCCGCGTACGCCATGACCTGCGGGACGAGATACGCGGCCACGGTGACCCCGGCGAGCAGATCGCCCCGCATCCAGCTCCGCCGATAGCCCGCGAGCACCGCCACCCCGGGCATCAGCCGACGCCACGGCGCACGGCGTACGCCCTCGCCCTCGTCCTCGTCCTCGTCCTCGCCGGTGCCCTGGGACGACATCGACCGCCTCTCTCCGCCTGGCCCCCAGCATCCTCCGCCCGGTCGGCGGACGACACCGGGCCGGGCCATCCGGGCCAGACCGCCCCGCTCCCCGGGGCGACGGCCCGCACGGTGGAACGGATGTACACGCGCAAAGCCGTGCCGGGACGCAACCCCGAACGGGCGCCGATGGAGGATCCCCGGGCGGCGGGGGCGGGAGCATCCGCTGGGGCGCGAGAGGGAGAGAGCGGGGGTCTGGTTCTCGCCCGCCCACTCCACGGACCAATCCCATGTCGGTGACCCGGGGTTGGTTCATTCGTCGCCCGGAGGGATCCGAAGGGATCCGGAGGGATTCAGGGGGACTCGGGTGGAATCAGGGAGATTCGGGGGGCCTGCGCCGGGTCATCGGCGCAGGGCTTCCGCCGGCTGGATGCGGGACGCGCGCCATGCGGGGTAGAGGCCTGCCAGGAGGCCCGTTGCCAGGCCTGCGACGGGGGCGGCGGCGATGGTGAGCGGGTGGACCACCGGGGTCCAGTCCCGTACCACCGCCACCGTGACCACGGTGATCACGCCGATGCTGGTGCCGACCAGGCCGCCCAGGGCGCCGAGTGTGCCGGACTCCGCGAGAAACTGGATCGTGATGTGGCGGCTGCGCGCGCCCAGTGCCCGGCGCAGACCTATCTCGCCGGTGCGTTCCAGCACGGCCACCAGCGTGGTGTTGGCGATGCCCACGGCACCGATCACCAGGCAGATGGCGGCCAGCAGGAGGAAGAGCTGGCTCAGGTCCGAGGTGACCGACGTGCGCAGGGTCCTCGGGTCGGGCGGCGGGGTCGCCTTGAGGTACTCGGGGTGGTCCGGGCGCAGCGCCGTCGGTGCCTCGTGCGCCACCTGGGCCGCGGCCCCCGTCCTGGTGGCCACCAGCATCTTGGCGCCGCCGTCCGTAGGGGCACCCCACAACTCCTCCGCCGTGCTGCTCGGGATGACGACGCTGAGCAGCAGGTCGGCCTTGCGCTGTACGTCGTCGATGACGCCGATCACGGCGAAGGGCTCGTCGTCGATGAAGACGGCCGGGCGCGTGTCCAGCGTGGTGATGCCGAGCCGGGCCGCTGTGCCGGAGCCGAGGAGCGCCACCCTGGCGGCGGTGTTCTGCTGGAAGTCGTCGTACAGCCGCCCCTGTGCGAGGGTCGGCAGGGCCGCCCGGAGCGTGCCGGGCGAGGCGGCCAGGATCTGGGCCCGCTCGCCGGCCGGGTCGGTGAGCGGGGACGCGCGGACCGTGTCGGACGTGGTGGTCCGGACCTGCCAGTAGACGCCCGCGTGCTGGACGCCGTTCAGGGCCTCGATCCGGTCGTCGGCGTCGTCGGGAAAGGCGAAGCCGGCGAACTCGGTGTGCTGATGGCCCACGTCCTCGATGGTGACCTCGCCTGCGCTGAGCAGGTCGAAACGGGAGTCGATCTGCGAGGAAGCGGTGGCCGTCAGACCGAGCACGGCGACGAAGGCACCCACGCCCAGTACGGTGCCCAGCGCGGTGAGCGCGGAGCGCGCCGGGCGCTGGAGCATCCCGGCCATTGACTCGCCGAGCAGGTCGCGCGCGGAGAGCGACGAGAACGCGATGAGCGAGGAGAGCATGGTGGGCGGGGGCCGGTGGGAGGGGCGGCGGCGCCGACGCGGCAGCCCGAGCCACCGACGCCGACGCCTGCTTCGTTCCCCCTCGGCAGTGGGCCGCCGCTCCGGGGTCGTACGGTCGTCGCCGTGCGGGCCGTTCATCGGGCGGCTCCCTCCCGGGTGGGCGCCGGGGGGCGCCGGGGGCTTCGGCCGCTCTGTTCCTCAAGCACCCCGTCCCTGATGGCGACCGTGCGTTCGCCATGGGCGGCGACGGCGGGGTCGTGGGTGATGACGAGTACGGTCATCCCCTCGGCGTGCAACTCGTCCAGCAGCGCCAGGACGCTCTCGGCCGTGGCCGTGTCGAGGTTGCCCGTGGGTTCGTCGCACAGCAGCAGCGAGGGCCTGGCCACCAGGGCACGGGCGATCGCCACCCGCTGCCGCTCGCCGCCGGACAGCCGAGTGGAGAGCGCGTCGATCCGGTGGCCGAGTCCCACGCGGGTCAGCGCGGCGCGCGCCCGTGCCGTGCGCTCGGCGCGCGGGGAGCGGTTGTAGACCATGGCGAGCGTCACGTTCTCCAGCGCGCTGCGGTGCGGCATCAGATGGAACGACTGGAAGACGAAGCCGATGTGCCGTCCCCGCAGGGCGGCGCGGGCCGCCTCACCCGCACCGGCCACATCGATCCCGTCCAGCAGGTACGAGCCCTCGGTCGGCGCGTCTAGCAGCCCCGCCACGTTGAGGAACGTGGACTTGCCCGACCCCGAGGGCCCGATCACCGTGACGAACTCTCCCCGCCGCACGATCAGATCGCAGGGCCGCAGTGCGGTGACGGGCGGCGGGCCGGGGTAGGTCAGCCCGACCCCGCGGAACTCCACGACCGGCGGTTCCTGTCCTGGCGGTTTGTGTCCCGGCGGTTCTTGTCCCGGCGGTTCCTGTCCTGGCGGGGGCGCCGTCCCGGGCTTCGCCGTCCCACGGCGGCCGGTCGGGATACGTATCCTCATGCCCCGCCTCCGCCGGACGAGTCGGCCTGCCGTACGCCGGTGACCACGAGGTCACCCGGTTCCAGACGGCCTCCTTCCACGGGGACCACCTCCACGTATCCGTCGCCCTGGGTACCGGCCCTGACCTGCACCCGGCGCTGTGTGCCGGCCGCCGCGACGACGGTGACCGCGCTCTTGCCGTCCGGTCCCACGGACACCGCGGTGACCGGCACCACCAGTGCCTCGCCGTCCGTGGAACCGGCCTCGACGGTGAGCCGCATCTCAAGCCCCGCCAGTGCGCTGTCGAGGGGTTCGTCGGGCTCCACCACGATCGCGTAGCCCTCGGGCACGGACGGGGCGGGCTCGGCGTCCTCGCCCTCCGCGGACGTGCCGTCCTGCTGCTTCCCCGCGCCCAGGGTCTCCGCCACGGACCTGACCTTCCCCGGTACGGTGGTGCCGGAGCGTTCATCGAGAATCTCGACCCGCTGACCGGAGCGGACCAGACCCTTCTGACGCTCCTGAAGAGAGCCCTGGACGAGGAGTTCCCCCGCCGACAGGGTCATCACGCCGGCGGTGACCGGCGAACCGACCGTGGCGGACACCGAGTCCACCCGGGCCGGGAATCCGGGCAGGAAGACGACTTCGCCGGCCGGCAGCATCGGGCCGTCGGCCGCGCGCGCCTCGGCCAGGGTCCGGCGGGCCGTTTCCAGGTCCTCCTGAGCCCATTCCAGGGCGCGTTGGGCCTCCGCTTCCGCAATCGACTCCGCCGACTCCGCCGACTCCGCCGATTCGGCGTCCGCCTCGCCGTCCGCGGTCGGGCCGGCCGTCGTACCGTCCGGCGTTCCGGTGGCCGTGTCGGCCGGCGTTCCGGTGGTCGTGTCGGCCGTCGTCCCCCCGCCGGTCTCCGCCGCGGAGCGGGCCGCCGCGGCGTCGGCGGCCGACTGTGCCTGTTCCAGGGCGCGTTCGGCGGAGCGGACACCCTGTTCCCCCGCTTCGATGGCCTCGCCGTCGTCGACCGCGGGTCTGGGGTCGTAGCCGAGCGCCGAGTAGAAGGACCGGAGCGCTTCCTTCGTCCCCGCCCCGAAGACGCCCGACGCGTCGTCGCCGGTGTGGTGTCCGAGGTCCCGCAGCGCCTTCTGCACCTGGGCCACGTCATCGCCTTTGGCACCCGGTCTGAGGTCCCGGTACACGGGAAGCTCGCCCTTCAGCACGAACACCGGGCGGCCGGACACCTCCAGCAGGAGCTGCCCGGCCTGGACCGTGCCCCCCACGGTGACCGGCAGCTTCGTCACCACCGGTTCGACGGCGCCCTCCTCACCTCCCACCATGGGCGTCACGGTCACGGACTGTCCGGCCGCCACGGTGCCGCGCAGCACCACGGTCTCCTTCAGCACGCGCCGCTCGACCGGTGCGGTCAGCACATCCGCGGGCGGTGGTTTCGTGTCGGCCGCGGCCTGGGCGGGTGACTTGATGACCTGCGCGGCGCCGACCCCGGCCGCCGCCAGCAGGGTCGACCCCACGGCGACTGCGGCCACCCAGCGCCGACGGGTCATCCGTACCCGCGAACCGGGCTCCGTGTCCGGTGGGCTCGGCGATTCCGGCGACTGGAGCGACGGGTACGGCTCCGGCGGCCCCTGCGAGGCGAACGGCCCCTGCCCCTCAGTCAGCCCCCGTGGCTCAGCCAACCCCCGCGGGCCCGGTCGCGTCGGGCGGTCGTCCATCGGTCACCCCGCCAGCTCGTCCGCGGACGCCTTGAGCATGGCGTCGATGTCCGCCTTGGCCTCGTTCAGCGCCTCGGCGTTCTGCTCCACGGCCTGCTCCTGGTAGGCGTAGTCGACCGCGAACCAGACACCCACCACGTTGTGCTCCGCACGGCACTCCTGGTCGGCCGTGGCGACCTGGATCTCCTGCCGGGTGGGCTGCGGGGTCCCTGCCCACTGCTCGTCGTCGCCGGCCTTCAGCGGGTCGGCGTAGTCGAAGCCCTTCCCCTTCATGCACGTCGACCACTTGGCGAACACCGCCCGGGTACGCGAGTCCTGCTGGGCCTTCACCAGGGTGTCGAGCTTGAGATCGGTGGATGTCTGCGGGTCGCCCACGCTGCCGTCGACCGAGCCGGTGAGCTTCTTACGTGCCTCTCCGACACAGCCCTGGTCCGGTACGGTCTCGCCGTTGATGACCTGTCCGCCGGGCCCGAACTTCTCCTTCGGATCGTCCGATCCGCGCTCGGCGGTCTGCATCTCGGCGGTCAGCTTCTGGCCCTCGTCCACCCAGGGGCTGTCATCCTCCTCGGTGACGCCTCCCACCGGGTGGTAGCCCCACTGCTCCGCCTGCTCGGCGCTCTGGAGTCCGAAGCGGCCGTCGGTGCGCGTGGTCGGGGCGTCACCGGAGTCCTGTTCCTCGGCCTGCGGCACCGAGTAGTCGAATCCGAATCGCGCCATGCAGTCGGACACGAGCGCCGCGTAGGCGTTGTCGAGGGTCTCCCGCTGCTCCGGGTTCAGCAGATAGGTGTCCAGCGGCATCGATCTGTCATTGGCGTCGGTGATGTTCGGGGTCCCGGTGACGGGAGGCGGTTCCTTGGAATTCCCCTGCGCGTCCGCCGATGAGCTGTCGCCGTCCGAGCAGCCGACCAGAAGGAGCGGCACACAGACCAAGAGAGCGGAAAGCCGAAGGCGGCGTGTTGTATGAGACACAGTGGTGCCTACTCCCGATTCTTCTGGGTGGCGGTCCGGTCTTCTGAGTGGCGGTCCGGCGCCGGGACCGATGTCAGTGCCGGGGGGGGGGGGGGGGGCGCCCCCCCCCCCCCCCACACAGAGGCGCGAAGAAATTAAAAGTAGGAGACCCCAGGGGTTGTGATGTTAG
>NZ_JBHYUG010000021.1:30981-82113 GCF_042749375.1 Streptomyces sp. NPDC059477
GGGGCGGGGCGCCCCCACCCCCCCCCCCCACCCCCGGATCTCCTGGTCGGAAATCAGATGTCCTTGCCCGACGCGTTCTGGTTCTTCAGCGACGAGTTGAGATCCCGGGTGCCGTAGGCCGGGATGTCCTGGCAGGCGACGGTGCAGTTGTAGTTGCTGTTGTAGTACACGCGGAACTTCGTGCTGATCCAGCTGTCCACGGCGGCGGCCTGGTTCTTGACCTCGCGTCCGGCCCCGCTGCTGCCGTTTCTTCCGGTGCTGAAGTAGAAGCCCGCGTAGTCCGGGATCCTGGCGTACTGCACGTAGACCGCGCCGTACCCATAGTCCGAGGAGTTGTAGTACAGGCAGACCTCGCCCGACCCGCAGTCGTACTCGATCGCCGCCGCCGCGGGTGACGCCGTCGCCAGGCCGACGGCCAGCGCGCCGCCCGCCAGCGCGGTCGCCGTGAGCTTCCTTATTCGCATGCCGATCCTCTTCCTTCGCAGTTCGGATTACTCCGCATCCGCGCACAGGAAAGAGCAGTCCCCCGTTGACATGGTGCTGATACGCCTTTGAAGCAGGCGAAACTGAATGAGCTTCGTACCGAGAAAGATCGAGAGAACGTACCCATTGCGCGGACAGCTGCACCGCTCCTAGGGCATTCGGAGACGCTTCTTCCGCACCGAATGCGGGATGGGTTGCCTGCTGCCGTGAAGCAGCTACCGCAAGAGTAGGTCGAGACTCCATGGAATGCCGTTCACTTTTCTTCCCAGGTGTCCAAAAATCAACCGACCATCCCGGTTCCCGGCGAGTGCGCTGCGGTAAGTCTCCGTCCGGTATGTGCGCATTGACCACGAAATGCCTCCCGATGGAATTCGGAATTCTATGTATGTGGAATGCCCTACTCTGGCGTGAATCTTTTTTCCGCGGCGTCGTTCACTTCCGGATCGACCCATTCCTGCCAGCGCGGATTTGTCGCGAGGGCCTGTACCTGGGCCGCCCGGTAGGCGGTCCCGGTCGCTTTCGCCACCACGCGCGTACCGTCGGGGCGCAGCACATCGGCGGTGAGCTGGGTTCCGGAGCCGCTGCCCCGCTCCTGGAGGAGCAGTACCGATCCGTCACCCAGCTTGGTGATCCGGCAGCCGTCGTCCCCGGCCTCGCAGGAGTAGTGCCGCCCGAGCTCCGACCGCGACGGCATGTGGGCCGGGTCGCTCAGTTCGGGCTTGCTCGTGGGACGGTCGAACCCGGAACCGGCCTGGTCGTTCCGCTCCGCCTGCTGGACGTAGGCGCCTTGCAGCCATACCGCCACCTGTCCCCCGCCGGTCAGGGTCACTTCACCGTAGGTCTGTACGGCGGTGTACTGCGGGTCGCTGTCCCGCGCGTCCGTGTCCGCCACCGACGGCTCGCCGGGCAGCAGTTCGGTCAGCAGCGCGAGCGTGGCGGCGCCCGTCAGGGGTTCCTTGCCCGCCGGTACGGGGTCGTCGCCGACGGCGGAGAAATCGGGCAGGGTGACGGTCTGGACCGTGTCCTGCTGTGCCGGCGGTGTCAGGAGCAGCACCGCACCGGTCAGCGCCGCCGCCGCCGTCGCCAGCGAGCCCCACAGCGCCACCCGGTTGCGGCGCCGGGTACGGGTGCCCCGGGCCACCGCGCCCGCCACCAGGAACTCGGTGCGCGGGGAGACATCGGTGAGCGCGGTGCCGAGAGCGCGGGACAGCTCGGAGCCGTACCGCAGGTCGTCATCGAGAGGGATGGACTCGTCGTGCCGCACAGGTGCACCGTCCTTTCTGGTGTTGCGGGGGTCCGGGACGCGGGCGGGGTCGGGTGGGCGGCGGGGCCGGACCGAGGTCAGCGCATGGCGATGGAGTCCTGTCCGTCGCCTATCGTCCGGCGCAGTCTGGCCAGCGCTCTGCTGCTGCGGTTGCGTACGGAACCCCGGGTCATCCCCAGTACGGACGCGGTCTCCTCCACGCTGCGGTCCTCCCAGTAGCGCAGGACGACGACGGCACGGTCACGCGGGGGCAGTTCGGCCAGCGCCGCGAGCAGGGTGACGCGCAGCGCGGTGTCCGGGGCGGTGGCGGTGGCGGTGGACAGTTCGGGCAGTGCCGCCACCGGATGCTCCGACGAGCGCCGGAGCCGCCGATGGGACAGGTAGGTGCGCATCAGCACGGTGTGCGCGTACGCCTCCAGGTTGTCCGCGCGCCGGGCCCGGGACCAGGACGAGAAGATCTTGCCGAGCGCCGTCTGCACCAGGTCCTCGGACAGATGCCAGTCGCCGCTCATGAGCAGGGCGGAACGGAACAATCGTGGCGTGGCGGCACGTGCGAAGCCCTGGAACTCGTCGAGAGCGCTTGCAGCCGTCACCCGTCCCCGCCCTCTCACTGCCGTTGATTCCTGCACATCCGTAAGACGCCTCGGCCCCGGGTCTGTGTCACACCTGTGCCGGAATCTGTTTTCCCGACGCCCGGCCGACGGGACCGGGCCGGCCCGGTCGTCCGGGCGGTCGGCGGTTTCGAGGACGGCGAGTGTGATGCCGGCATCCCAGGGAACCGGTGCAGTCGGCGGCGCCCGCCGCCCCGCCGCCTCGACCGGCGCCCCCGATCGCGCGTCAGCCGAACAGAGTGGAACCGAGCGGGCGTCGCTGGTCGTAGCCCGGAAGGATCAGGAAGGTCGCGCTGGCGGTCGTCGTGGTGAAGGGGAGCAGCGCGTCGGAGGTGTCCATGCGGGCGAGCGTGGCCGTGAAGGTCCGCAGGTCGTTCTGGAAGCTGATGAAGAGCAGGCCGGGGGCGGGGTCGTCGATGCTGTAGGAGCGGCGGAGCATGTGGCCGACGCCGACCACGGTGGGGTTCGCCCTGCGTACATGGGCGTCCACGGGGATGAGGTAGCGCCCGTCGGGCGTCTTGGCGCCCAGTCCGGGGGCCGCGGCGATGCCGCCGCCGGAGAGGGGTACGCCGCTGGCCCGGCGTCGGCCGAAGACCGCCTCCTGCTCGGCGACCGACAGCGCGGCGAACCGGGGCAGGTCGAGTTCCATGCGCCGCAGTACGGCCAGGGTGCCGTCGGCGACCTCGGAGGGGCCGGCCAGCCACAGGTCACGTTCCTGCTCGGCGGTGGTGTGCGGGCCCACGATGCCGTCGATGAAACCGAGCAGGTTGCGCGGTGCGGTACGGCCCTCGGCCACGGACACCTCCGTACCCCGGCGTCCGAACTGCCGCCATCGCTCCTGGACTCGGTCGCCGGCCTGGTCCAGGAGCGCGGCGGCGACGACCGGTACGAGCAGGGCGTCACCGGCACAGATCTGGATCAGCAGATCACCGCCGCGCGCCTGGGCGGTGATCCGCTCGCGGGAGAACGCCGGGAGGTCGGCCGCGCCGGGCAACGTGGCACCGGCCGCCCGTACCAGCCGTGGGCCGACGCCGACGGTCACGGTCACATCGCCCGGGGACAGGCCCAGCAGCCGTGGGTCGGACCCGGCGGCGATGGTACGGATGGCCTCGCCGAGTTCGGCCAGCAACGGGCCCGGCGCCACCGTGGCACCGAGGTCGGCCACCAGGGCCAGCAGATGGGGCTGGGCCGACCCGGGAAGCGTCACGCCCGCCTGATGGCGGCCCGTCACCGCGACCGGCGCGGGCGCGGCCGACGCGGAAGGGGCGGGGCGGCTGGGCTGGGCCGAGTCCCCATGATCCCCCGAGTCCCCCGAGCACCCGGCGAGCAGACCCGCGGCCACCGTGGCGCCGGTGGCATCGAGGAACGCGCGGCGGGACGGGGAGCGGTCGGCGCGGTGCATGATGCGTACAGTGCCACACCCCGGCCCGCGCCTGCCGCTCAACCTCCCCGCCTTGAGCCGGAGTTCGACGCTTCTACGAGGGGGTGGGCACCGTGCCAGACTGGGATCATGTCTCGATTGGCTCTTCGCGTGATGACGGCTGCCCTGGGCGCGCTGACACTGGTGACCGGCTGTAGCGGCGGTGGCGGTGGCGGTGGCGGCAGCGACGACGGATCGGGCGAGGGGCGGCGGCCCGACGGCGCGCAGGTGACGATCCGGGTGCCCGGCGACGCCCCGACGATCTCGGACGCGGTGTCCCTGGCCGAACCCGGTGACCTGGTACTGGTGGCTCCGGGGGTGTACCACGAGTCGGTGCGGATCGACACGGAGCGCATCACTCTGCGGGGTGAGTCCCGGGCCGAGGTGATCATCGACGGGCAGGTGCGGCGGCCGAACGGTGTGATCGTCACGGCGCCCGGGGTGGCCGTGGAGAACCTGACCGTGCGGAACAACACGCACAACGGGGTGCTGGTCACCGGTTCCGCGGCGGCGGTCACCGCGCTGCCGGGGAGCAGTGGCTACGACACCGGCGACGAACCCGTCAGCCTCCTGGATTCGTTCCTGGTGTCGCATGTGACCGCGACCCGCAACGGCCTCTACGGCATCTACGCGTTCTCCGCGCAGAACGGTGTCATCGAGCGGTCCTACACCTCGGGCGGGGCGGACTCGGGCATCTATGTCGGCCAGTGCAGGCCGTGCCGGATCGTGGTGCGGGACAACGTCTCCGAACTCAACGCGGTCGGCTACGAGGGCACCAACGCCAGCGGTGACCTGTATGTGGTCGGCAACCGTCTGACCGGCAACCGCGTCGGACTGACCACCAACTCCGACCACCAGGAGAAACTGCTCCCGCAGCGCGATGCCGTCATCGCGGGCAATCTGATCGCCGACAACCAGCAGCGCCAGACCCCCGAACAGGCCGACGGCGGCTGGGGCATCGGCATCGGCATCGACGGCGGCAGCGACAACCGGTTCCTCCGCAACCTGGTCACCGGCAACACCAACGCCGGACTGGTGATCACCGCGACCGCCGACCTGACGGCCGACGGCAACCGGATCACGGACAACACCTTCACCGACAACGGCATCGACATCGGCTGGACGTTCCCCACCGCCACCCGGGGACAGGGCAACTGCCTGGAAGGCAACGAGCTTCGCACGACCGTGCCCGACGGGCTCGCGGCCACCGCGTCCTGCCCGCTCCCCGCCACCTCCCCCACGCCCTCCGGCAGTTGGCAGAGCCCGGTGGCGCCCGCGGGCATCCCCTTCACCGACGTGGCCGCGCCCGGCCCGCAGCCGGAGTTCCCGGGAGCCGGCACGCTCGGCGCCACCGTCGTACCGGACGTTCCGGAGCTGCCGGTCCTCGCGGACATCGCGCTGCCGTCGCCGTCACTGCTCGCCGACAACGCGCGCGTACAAACCTCGTGAACGGCGGCTACGGCGCCGGGGTGGCTCCGGGCAGCGGCTGGACGGGAACGTACGCCTGGGTGTCGAACTCGAAGACCACCGGCTGGGGCGCGGAGGCGATGGCGGCCTCGACCCGGTACATGGTGCCGTCCGAACCGAGCCAGTAACGCACGGTCTGCGACGTATCGGTGCCGCCGGTGCCGCCATCGGAATCGGCGCGGGAATCAGCACCGGCACTGGCACTGGCACTGGCACCGGAATCGGCCTCGGCTCGCGGTCCGTTCATGATGTCCGTCCGATGACCGCGCACCTCCTCTTCCCCGACCCAGCCGGCGCCGTTCTGCGGCAGCAGCGCGGCGTTGTCCGGGCGGTCGCTGCCGAGGTCGAGCACGATGGCCAGCGCGCTGTCCAGGGTCATACCGGATGTCTGCAACGGACGGCTGACCCAACCGGAGGCGGGCGGCGAAGCCGGTGCGGCTGCCGGTGGGTCCGCCAGGGGATGGACGAGGACGGTGGTGGCCGTCCACTGGATCAGCCCGTCGCTGGACGTGTCGCGCCCGGTCCCACGCACCACCCCGTACCCCGTGTGGGTGCGGTAGTCGATGGATCCGGTGATGACCAACCCGCCGGTGACATTCGGCACGGTGATCGTCACCGCCCGGCCGCCCGCCTGGTAGTTGAGGAAGCGCGTGATCGCCAGCCGGTTCACCTCGTCCGAGGTCAGCGCCCTTGGCGCGGCCGGGTCATCGCCGTCACCGAGGAGGACGAACGCGCTGGTCGCGGCTGCCGCGAGGCAGAGGGCGACGGCCGCCGCCCAGCGCGACCGCGGCCACCGGCGACGCCGCTCGGTGTCGATGCCCCGCGCCTTGACGCGCCCCGCGCTGCTGTTCCGCGCTCTGCTGCTCCACATGCTCCGCACGCGGCGCGAGCGTACAGCTCCCGCCCGTGCGCCCCCAAACTCCGCCCCCGCCGGACATGACGAGCCGTCAACTGTAGTCTCTGCGCGGAAGTTGCTGGATTTGCGTAAGCTTAGGACGAGGTAAAGGAGCGTTATGCAACTAGGTGTACTGGTGCGGATGGGCCTGTCCGGCCTGCTGGTGGTGGGGGGCGGCGCGGGCACGATCCTGACCGGCGCCGGGCAGGCCGGAGCCGCGGCCCCTGACGGCACCCTGACCGTCGAGGTACTACGGGACTTCTTCGGCACCGGCGTGATCAACACGACCATGGATGTACCCCAGCAGGGAATGCAGGTCGATGTCATCGACCTTGAGGGCAACAGCGTCACCGGTGTCACGGATGTCACCGGAAGGGTCATCGTGCCGCCGTCGAGCGAGCTGACCGGCGGCAAGTACCGGGTCGATGTCACCGTCCCGGCGCCCTACAGCGACTATCTGGGACCGGCGCCCGCGTCGACCGCGCCGAACCACTTCGACAGCTTCACCACGTTCGTGGACGTCTCGGACGGCAAGGACGACTCGGTGACCACCGGGGTCTGGAACCCGGCCGACTACGCGCTGCCCGACACCCGGTACTTCGTACCGATCCAGAACGGCGCGGGCGGGGGGGACACCCGGGCACTGGTGGCGTTCGGGACGGACGTCCGGGGCATCTGCCCCGAACCGGCGGCGTGCCCGGACGTCCTCAACACCCAGGACCAGGTGGGTACGACCTACGGACTGGCCTACGACCAGTACCGCGACCAGCTGTTCCAGTCGTCGTTCGCCCGCCGGTACACCGAGTACGGGCCGGATGGCGGTGACGCGATCTACATCCAGCCCGCCGACGGGGGCACCCCGACACTCTTCGCGACGGTGCCGGACGCCACGGAGACACCGCACGACACCGCCAACCTGATCAAGGACGCCGGATTCACCGACGCGCCGGGCAAGGAGAGCATCGGCGGCCTGGCCCTGTCGGAGGACGGCTCGACCCTGTACGCGGTGAATCTGCTCACCCGTAGCCTGGTCAGCTTCGACGCGACGGGGCCCACGGCCGCGGCGCCCGAGGACACCGTGCCGATCCCCGACCCGGGCTGCGCGGCGGACGGGGACTGGCGGCCGTTCAGCGTGGCGGCCCACGACGGCAAACTGTATGTCGGGGGTGTGTGCAGCGCCGAGAGCACACAGAACCGGGCGGACCTGAAGGCCGTCGTCGCCACCTATGACGGCGAGGACTTCACCACCGTGCTGTCCCAGCCGCTGGACTTCGAGCGCGGGGCCGTGCTCGCCGGCCTCGCCCAGAACGACCAGGCCACGCACTGGAACCCGTGGAACACCGACCTGGCGGACTGGGACAGCTTCAGCCTGGGCGGTCCGATGATCAATCCGCAGCCCGCGCTGGCGAGTATCGCCTTCGCCCGCGACGGCTCGCTGATCCTCGGCTTCCGTGACCGGTTCATGGACGTCGTGAGCTGGGGCGGCCTCGACCCGAGGCCGGGCAAGGACACACCGCAGAACGGCATGGCCGGCGGTGACATCAACATGGCCTGTGCCCGGCCCGAGGGCGGTTACGACTGGGAAGGCACCGGAAGCTGCCCCGACCACGCCACGGACCCGGCCCTCGACGGGGTCCAGTCCGCCGACGTCGTCGAGTACTTCCCGGGTGACTTCTTCCCGAACGGCGGCTCCGCGACCCAGCCGGGGCCGCACCAGGAGTCCGCCCTCGGATCGGTCGCCTACATCCCGCAGCAGCAGTGGGTCGTCAGCACCCAGATGGACCCGGCCGGCCAGGTCGTCACCAGCGGAACCGGCTACTACGACGTTGCCACGGGCCTCGGCCCCGGCAACGACCCGATCAACAACGCGTACGAGTTCGTCGCCGACGACCAGGGCGGGTTCGGCAAGGCCGGCGGCCTCGGCGACATCGCGTACGCCGCGGCGAACGCACCGATCCAGATCGGCAACGTGGTCTGGTACGACGGTGACCGCAACGGCCTCCAGGACCCGGGGCACGTCCTGCTGCCGGGCGCGACGATCAACCTGCTGGACGCCGAGGGCGAGCAGGTCGCCACGACCACGACCGATGCCGCCGGTGAGTACTACTTCGGCGGGGTCGGCGCGGAGTACGAGCTGACACCGGGCGCCGAGTACACCGTGCAGTTCGATGTGTGCACGGCGGACACCAGCGAGGTGCCGGGCCGGCCGGACGCCGCCGACCTGCGGTTCACACTGCCGCGCGCCGGTGACGACCAGGTCCATGACTCCAATGTGACCCCGCCGACGACCGGCCCGCTCTGCAACGGCTACGCCCCGGTCACCGCGCCGGCCGTACCGGGAGGGGTCGATCACACGATCGACGCCGGTGTGCACATCCCGGAGCCGGAATCCCCGTCCCCGACGCCGACCCCGACGTCATCCGAATCCCCGTCCCCGTCCCCGACCCCGACCGATTCCACGACCCCGACGCCGACCCCGGCGCAGCCGACGGGCCCGGCGCCCAACATCCCCGCACCGAACGGCCCGGGCGGCGGCCTCGCCGAAACCGGCATGTCCGGCATCGGAGGCACTCTCGCCCTCGTCGCCGTACTGCTCGGCGCGGGCACGACAGCGGTTCTCGTCACCCGCCAGCGGCGCGCACGACACCGCTGACACCCGTAGCACCAGAAGTACCCGCAACACCAGAAGTACCCGTACCCCGCACGAAGCCCCCAGGTCAAAGACCTGGGGGCTTCTTCTTGTCGACCGGGGTCACATCGCCGCATGGGGTGGCCGCCGCATGGGGTAGCCCTTCGCTACGTAAAGGCGACTTCCGTGCCCCGGCCGGTTTCCCGGGCCCTGGTGTACACCCAGGCGGCGAAGGCGATGTCTCCGTACCCGCCGGAGGATTCGCGGAACACGGTGGTGCCTTCGCAGTGGCGTTTGTCGGTGATGACCGTGCCCAGTTCCAGCACCGAACTCCAGGGGAGCTTTCCGGTGCGGTCCAGGTCCACCAAGGTGCTGTGCATCGAGCCGTCCCGCCAGACATCGGTGAAGTGCCGCTCGTGCTCCACGGCGGTGACGACCACCTGGTCGGCCGCCAGGTAGAGGTCCTCCCCGAACTCGCAGGGCGTGCCCATGCCGGCCACGAAGGCGCCGCGGGTGATGTCACCGTGGTGCAGGACGGGGCGCTTGCTGTTGGTCGACACGAAGACGATCTCGGCGTCCCTGGTCGCGCCCTGGAGGGAGTCCGACGCCTCCGCGGCGATGCCCAGTTCCTCGGTGACCGCCGCCGCGAACCGGGCCCGGCGCTCCTCGTCCCGGCCGTAGACGCGGACGTGCTCGATCTCGCGCACCAGGGACGCCGCCTGGACCAGGCCCAGGGCGTTGCGGCCGGTTCCCACCATGGCCAGCCGGCGGGCGTCCGGTGCGGAGAGCACATCGGTGGCGAGCCCGAACATCGCGCCCGTCCTCAGCCGCGCGAACGGATAGGCGAGGACACTCAGCAACGCGCCCGTTCCGGAGTCGAAGAGCAGGGCCGCTCCGTTGTCCGACGCGAGGGCCTGCGCACCCGAGGCCCGCAGACCCATGCGCCCCGATCCGGTCAGCGCGCCGCTGACGACCCGCAGCGCCCCGGCGCCCACGTCGAGGTGCGTCGGGGCCTGCGCCACCACCATTCCCGCGGCCTGTTCCCGCAGCGCGTCCTCGGTCACCCGCATCGCCTGTCGCAGATCGAGGAGATCCTCGACCTCCGCACGGCTCAGTACGAGGGTGTGGCCAGGGGTTCCATGGGCTCCGGGGACACCGGGGGCGCCATGGACTGCGGGGTCTCCATGACCTCCATGACCTCCGTGGCCTCCATGGCCACCGTGGCCTTCGCGGGTCGGTTCTGCCGGCATTCGGTTCCTCGGATCGGGGTCGGCTGTTTCAGGTCCCGTGTCTCATGTCCCGTCACGACGGTGAGTTCTGGGGCGTTTGCGACGTTCGCCCCTCACGGTAGTACGCCTCCGCGCCAGGGTGGATCGGCAGATCGGTGTCGGTCAGCCGGGTGAGGTCGATCGGTCGCGTCATCGCCGCGAACTCACCCGTGAACCGCCCGGAGATCTCCGCCGACTTCGCGTCGAGCGCGGCTGCGGTGAGGTAGGCGATCCGCTCGTGCAGGTCGGACCGGCAGAACAGCGCCCAGCCGCTGAAGTCGACCGTCGGCAGATCGGCGTCCACCCCGCGCTGACGGCCCCGCTCGATGACGCCACGCTCCATGCCGAGCGTCTCGCAGTGAGCCAGAACATCGTCATCGACCGGCAGGAAGCGCAGGTCGTAGGCTTCCGCCACGCGCCGCCACCGCCTCGTCATGAACGCCTCGTCGAAGATGGCGTCGAACGTGGGGTCGATCGGGGCTTCCGTGGCCGAGTTCATCGCCTGGGGGCGGTCATGGAGGATCTCGCCGCCCCAGCTCTCGATGTCCTCGCGGGTCAGCCCGTACCGGCCGAGGATCTCGTCGATCACCCACCCCGCCGGATGGTGCATCTCCGGGGTCGGCATGGACAGGCGCAGCGGGTACTTCCGCTCGCGGATGTCGTGGAGACTCCTCAGCCCGGTCTCCCGCCTCACGGCGAACGCCAGGCGGTCGTCGTGAGGGAACACCGCCAGCACGCTCAGGGGCAAGGGCTCGGTGAACGGCCCGCGTCCCTCGATCGCCATTCTCAGGTACCACAGCGGTGTCGTCACGGCCATGTCGTACTGTCCGTCCGCCACGAGCCGCGGGGCCTTCATACACATCTCGCCGGGGTTGCCCGTGATGGCCGCCGCCGTGGAACCCGGTGGGAGCTTGCTGTAGTAGCCGGCCATTCCCACTGCCGCGAGGCTGGTGACATCCATCCAGTTCTGGCCCGCGCCGAGCATCCGGATGTGCACGGCGTCCGTCAGTTCCCTCATCAGTCACATTCCGTTCGTCAGCCTGTAGTTCTAGTGAACAGAAGACACTTCTGCCATACAGGCACCTTGGACCCGGTTTGTCGAGATAGTCAAGTACCTGGCGAACCTGTTGACGGCCCATGTGGCGTGATGTAGACAACTCCAGAGCACTGCTCTGTAGAACAGAAAAACTGACCAGAGCAATCGTGTCCTCGGTGCGCGCTTGGCCGCGCATTCCCTTTGGAGAACCCCATGACCGAGCAGAGCCCCCGGGCCATGCCTCGTAAGTCCGACGTACGCACGGTGATGCTGTCCAGCTACTTCGGCACGACCATCGAGTACTACGACTTCCTCATCTACACGGCCGCCGCCGCCCTCGTCTTCGGGAAGATCTTCTTCGGTCCCGTCGACTCGGGCACCGGGACCATCCTGGCCTTCGCCACTCTGCTCGCCGGTTATCTGGCACGTCCGCTCGGCGGTGTGCTCTTCGGCATGCTGGGGGACAAGTACGGCCGCCGCCGGATTCTGCTGGTCACCCTCGGTATCACCGGGGCGGCCACCGGCCTGATCGGCGTCCTGCCCACCCACTCGACGATCGGTGTGTGGGCGCCGATCCTGCTCGTCACGATCCGCGTCGTCCAGGGCCTGGCCGTGGGCGGCGACTGGGGAGGTTCGGTCTCGATCAGCGTCGAGACGGCGCCGGGCGAACGGCGGGGCTTCGTCGCCTCGTTCGTCAACATGGGAGCGCCGAGCGGCTCGGTGCTCGCCTCCGCCATGCTCGCGCTGTTCGGCCTGATGCCCGAGGACGACTTCCTCGCCTGGGGCTGGCGCATCCCCTTCCTGATCGGCACGGTGCTGACCCTGATCGGCCTGGCCATCCGTATGCGGATGATCGAGTCGCCGCTGTTCGCCCAGCTCCAGGCCAGCGGCGAGGCCGGGCAGAAAGCGGCGGCCCCGCTGCGCAGCGTCCTGACCCGGCACTGGCGGGCGGTCCTGATCTGCATCTTCGGCACCCTGAGCGCCTCGGCCAATGCCGGCCTGCTGACCTCGTACGGCCTCACCCTGGCCACCACGGACGGCGGTCACAGCCGGTCGCTCGCCCTGACCGCGCTGTCGGTCGGGGCGATCCTCCAGGTCGCGCTCATCCCGCTCTGCTCCCATCTCTCCGACCGCATCGGCCGGCGCCGGGTCCTGATGGCCGGCTCCGCGCTGGGGCTGGTGGCGGCCTTCCCCGTCTTCTGGATGATCTCGGCGGGCTCGCCGGTGCTGCTGTTCGCCGGTTACCTGCTGGGCCTGGCGATCGTCCAGGCAGCCGCCTACGGGCCGGTGGCGGCGTTCATCTCCGAGATGTTCGACACCCGGCACCGCTACACCGGGTCGTCCCTGGCCTACCAGGTCGGCGGGACCCTCGGCGGCGGCGTCATCCCGCTCATCGCGGTCGCCCTCGCCGATCAGCACGGCTTTCTGCCGGTCGCGCTGCTGACCGCGGGCGGCTTCCTGCTCGGCCTGCTGGTCATCCCGTTCGCCCGCGAAGGCACCCGACGCGATCTGCACGACGGCGTCGATACGTCGGCGTCGGCGGCGTCGGCCCCGGGTGTCCCCGCCGGCCCGGTCGGCTCCGCCGCACCCGCTCGGCAGAGCACCGAGTAGCACCCGGAACGGGCGGGGGAACGGCAACGAACGCAGACAAGGGAAAGGCCGGGCGGGCACCGCATCTCAGCGGCAGCCCACCCGGCCTCACCCCTATCTGCCGTTCCCTCGGTCCCGTCAGCCCTCGGTCGCCTGATCCAGCGCCCCGCTCCACCGCCCCTTCTCCGCGCCGTGCGGAGTCCCCGTGTAGGGCTGGGTGAGGCACTCGATGATGTGCCCGCTGGGGTCACGGAAGTAGACGCCCCGTCCGTCGTAATGGTGATTGATCTTCCCGGCCTCCTCCAGGAACTGGTCCGCGAAGTACGCGATGCCCGACGCCTCGATGCGGCCGAAGACCCCGTCGAACTCCTCCTCGTCCATGAGGAACGCGTAGTGCTGGGGCGCGATGGCGTCGGAGGTGGCGGCCTGGTAGTCGGCGACGTCGATGAAGTCGAGTGCCACCGGGGGGACGACGACGGAGATGAAGGGGCCCCAGACCGCGGAGGCTTCGAGGCCGAGGACGCCGGCGAGGAAGGCCGCCGACTCGTGCTTGTCACTACAGACCACGATCGTGTGGTTGAGCGTGATGGTCATCAGATTCTCCTCTTCGGTTCCATTCAGTTCTCTTCAGTTCTCTGGGCGGAGGTACGGGTGCGGGCCGGGATCGGGCGCGCAGCGGGTGAGTTCATGGCGCCAGGCCGTCGTGTGGTTGAAGGTGTCACCCAGGTCGGGCAGTTCGGCCAGGTCGTCCTCGGGGAGGTCGGTCAGGGTGCCGCCCGCCTGGACGATGTGCAGCGAGAGCCGCGCGATGGTGTCGAGCGAGATGGCCCGCAGCACGGCTTCCGGCACACTCGCGCCGGTGCTGGTGAGCCCGTGGGCGCGCAGCACCACGGCCGGCCCGGCGCCCAGGGCCTCGGTCATCTCGGCGGCGAGGCGGCGGTCCCGGACCAGGACTCCCCGGGGGTAGACCGGCACACCTCCCGCGGCCGTCCGGGTGCCCGGAATGTCGTACGCCCCGACGATCGGGCGGATCGTCAGCCCGGCCAGGTCCGCCGCGACCACGGCCGGGGGATGGACATGGACCACCGACTGGACATCGGGCCGTCTGCGCAGGACCTCGGTGTGCAGGGGAAGCTCGTTCGGCGGGGTCCATCCCCCGTCGAGTTCTCCGGCACCGGCCGGTGCGCCTGCCAGGTCCACGAGGTGGATGTCGTCCGGTGTGGTGTGGCGCAGGCCCCTTTCGCGCGGGCCGCGGCACCGGACGAGCAGGGTGCCGTCGCCGACGCGCAGGCTGACGTGTCCGAGGATGCCGTCCGCGAGCCCCCGTGCGGCGAGCACCCGGCACGCGTCGGAGACCAGGTGCCGCAGGTCGCCGTAGGGCCGGTCGGTCATGTCACCCCTCCGGCGGCGGCTACGGGTCCGGCGGCGAGGCCGCGCAGGCGGTCCAGGGCGGCTGCGGCGGGAGTGTTCCCGGCGGCCAGCCGACGGCACTCGACCAGGGCGCGGGGCCAGTTGACGGTCACCGCGCCGCAGAGGTCGCCGGCCGGGTCGTGGTAGAGCGCGGCGGCGCGGGCGGCGGGGCCGGAGAACCGGCCGATCAGCCGGTGACCCGATGCGCGTGCGGGGGTGCCCACGATCTGGACCTTCCAGTCGTACTGGTCGCTCCAGACATACTCCGGGGCGGGGTTGGTCCGCGGGGACCCGGGGTGGGTGATGTTGTGGGCGACACAGACGGCCTGGTCGACGGCGCTGGTCCAGTGCTCCACCCGTACGTGCTCCTGGTGCCGGTCGCTGAACCAGCGGGCCACGTCCCCCGCGGCGAAGACGTCCGCCCTGCCGCCCGCGCGGCCGTACGCGTCGCAGACGACCCCGTCGTCCAGCGGCAGGCCCGAGGACGCCAGCCACCCGTCGTTCGGTACGGCGCCGATGCCGACGACCACCGTCCCGGCGGCCAGCGTGTGGCCGTCGGTCAGCTCGACCCAGAGGTCACCGGCCGCGCCATGGATCGCCCGTACGCCGGTGCCGAACCGGGTGGTGGCCCCGTGCCGCCGGTGCAGCTCGCCGAAGTACCCGCCCACCTCCGTGCCCAGGAGCCTGCTCATGGGGACCGGCAGGGGGTCGACCAGGGTGACCGGGCATCCGTACCCGCGCGCGGTGGAGGCCACCTCGGCGCCGATGAAGCCCGCGCCCACCACGACCACCGGGCCGCCGCGCCGCAGTTCGGCGCGCAGGGCACGGCTGTCGCCGAGACCGCGCACGACATGCACACCGGAGGCCGCGGGCCAGGGCGCGGGCCGGGCGGCGGCGCCCGTGGCGATGAGGCAGGTGTCGTAGTCGAGGTGGCTGCCGTCGGCGAGCAGGACGCGGTGCCCGGCGGGGTCGAGGTGCCGGGCGGCGGCACCCAGCCGGAGCCGGATGTCGAGCGCCGCCGCCGCTTCCCGTGTCAGCAGGGTGATCCGGTCGCGGTCCCAGGTGCCGGACAGCAGGTGTTTGGTCAGCGGGGGCTTGTCGTACGGGAGTTCCGGCTCGGCTCCGACGAGGACGACCTGTCCGTCGTACCCCTCGTCGCGCAGCGCCCCGGCGGCGCGGACACCGGCGACGGAGGCGCCGACGATGACCACGGTGCCGCGCGGGCGTCCACTCGTGCTTCCTTCTGTGTGGGCTGTCATGCGTCCTCGATCGTCAGCACCGAGACCGGGCAGCTGCGGGCCGCCTCCCGGACGCGGGGCAGGTCTTCCGCGGCGATGGTGTCCTTGAGCAGGACGACCACGCCGTCGTCGTCGATGTCGTAGGTGTCGGGTGCCGCGACCACACAGTTCGCGTATCCCTGGCACATGCTGAAGTCCGCCTTGAGCACAGGCATGATCCGGCTCCTTTCGGTGCTGGGGTGGTGGTGAGGGGGTGAGGGGGGTCAGGACCGGACGGGGTTCAGGACTTCACGCCGATGCCGCCGTCCGGATGGACGGCCCCGCCCGTGATCCCGCGCGCCCGGTCGGAGGCGAGATACACATAGCTCCAGGCGTGGTCGGTGGCGGTGAGGGCCACCTTGAGGGGGACCCGGCCGGCCAGTTCCCCGGCGCGGCCGGGGGTGTCGCCGAGGCTGCGGGTGCGCAGACCGAGGCTGTCCAGGCCGCGCAGGTCGGTGTCGAGGGTGCCGCCCGGGGCGACACCGTTGACCCTGATGTCGGGGGCGAGTTCATGGGCGAGGGCGGTGACCAGACCCCGTACCGCGAACTTCGAGGACACGTACAGGACGCCTCCCCGGCCGGGGTAGTACCCGGAGGTCGACTCGGTGAGGACGACCGATCCCCGGGAGGCGCGCAGGGCGGGCAGGGCGGCCTTGACGGAGTGCAGCTGGGTCTTGACGTTGACGGCGAACATCTCGCCGAACGCCGTGTCGATGAGGTCCGCGTCGAGTTCCGCGAGGCCCTGGTAGTAGTCGAAGATCCCGACACAGTTGACGAGGACGTCCAGTCCCCCGAACGCCGTGAGCGCCCGGGCCACCGCCCGCTCGTTGGCGTCCTTCGTGGTGGCGTCGCCCTCGGTGACCGGCACATCGGGCGCGGCCTCGCGCAGGGCCCGGCATTTGGCGGGGTCGAGTTCCAGCGCGGCGACGCGGGCGCCCTCGGCACGGAACGCGTCCACGACCGCGCGGCCGATCCCCGAACCGGCCCCGACCACCAGGGCCCGCTTGCCCTCGACCCAGCCGCTCATGACTCGTCCTCCGCCAGCATCGGCCCGAAGGGCTTGCCGATCATCGCCGAGAAGGTGGCCGTGTTCTGCCAGGTGAGGGCCTCCAGTTCCAGTGGGCACAGCGCGACCCACTGCCCGGAGCGGGTGGACTCGATCAGCAGCCGGGAGCCGTTGCGGGTCTCGACCCGGCTCACCCTGATCTCGGAGAACTCGTTGCCGAGGGTGAGGGGGTCGCCGGTGGTGCGGGCCGCCAGTCCGGCCCGCTGGTCCGCCGTGCGCCGCGCGGCCCGCGCGTCTTCCTCCTCGCCGCTCCAGTGCAGCCTCACAGGAAGATCGCCAGATTCTGCATCCGGATCACGGAGTCGTCGACCAGGATGGTCCGGCGGGCCAGCTGCCACCCGTCCGCGGTGCGCCGGAGCAGGTCCTCGCGGCCGGCGGACACCTGGGCGGCCTCCTGGACATCGCCCCGGCTGCGGTGGAGCAGCATCCCGGAGTCCACGACGAGATGGTCCTCGTCGTCGGTGGCGAAGGTGCGCACATTGGTCACATGGTGGCGCAGCCGGGACGGCGGGTCCTCGGTCCAGGCGTGCTCGGTCCGGAACCGGGCCACCCGGCGGGACAGCGAGTACTTGTCCTCGTCGAAGTGGGCCATGCCGGGCGCCGTGTCGAAGCCCGCGCCCAGCGCGGTGGTCACCCGGACCGGCATCAGATAGTGGATGTCGTCGGTGAGCAGCCCCAGCCACTCCTCGTACTGCTGGGCGTCGAGGAGGTATGTCTCGTCGGTCAGCCACTGGTGGGCGAGCAGATGGCGGGGGTCGCCGAAGGGCAGCGTGCGGCCGGTGCGCCGGAGGCGGGAGGCGCCCGCGCCGAGGGGGGACCGGGCGGAGTGGGTGTCCGCGCGGCCGGCGGTGGCGGCGGGGTCGGCGGGGAGGATGCCCGCCCGGTACGTGCTGGTCTGCGTCGTCATGATTCCTTCACCGCCGGGGGACTCGTGGGCTCGGTCGACATGGGGGCGGGGCAGCCGACCTCGACGGTCGCCGCGGTCGTGGCCGGGTCGGTCAGGTGGTCGGCCCACCGGTTGAGCAGCTCGCGCTGGTTGTACTCGCCGTATCCGGTGTGCGCGGTCCCGGGACCGGCGAACTGCTCCGGGGTCAGCGCGGGCACCACCTCGGTGTCGTCGGCGAGGATGCCCATCCGGCTGTTGAGCAGCAGCCTGCGGGCCATCGAGCCGGCCGCGGTACTGGTCAGCGAGACCCAGTTCTCCACGTCGTCCTGCTCGAACATGCCGGTCGAGCCGAAGCACATCAGATACGCCTTGTAGGACAGGTCCTTGAACTCCTGCGGGGCCTCGGCGTCGACCGCGAACCAGGACAGGACCTCGGTCTCGTCCTCGCTGATGGGCTGCCACTGGCGCAGCGAGATGAACGGCAGGACGTCCTCGCTGTCGGCCACCCGGGGCCAGTTGTGCACCAGGCTGAGGTTGGGGAACACGGACGCGGCCGAGATCATGAAGCCGTCGTCGCCGATCACCCTGAGCTGATCGGCCGACCAGGACTTCTTCATCCGCTCGATCATGTCGTCGGGGTAGCCGACGTAGCGCAGCCGCTCCTCCAGCGTGCCGGGGGGCAGTTTGTACGTGGTGCCGCCGCCGTTGCCCGCCCAGTAGGTGCAGCCGTCCTTGCGCTTCTCGGCCTTCGGCTCACGGAAGAGGCCGATCTCCACGACGCTGGTGTGGGTCTGGGGGGTGTGGTACATGTCCCCGGCGAAGTTCTCCGCGCCGATCTTCCAGTTCGCCTTCACCCGCCAGCGCTGGGGTCCGCGCAGTTCGATGCCGCTGGGGCTCTGCCGGGTGTAGTAGTCCAGGTAGAAGGCGAAGTCGCCCAGGTACTCGCGCAGCGGCGGGGCGTCGGGGTCCATGCTGATGAAGATCAGGCCGTTGTAGGTGTCCAGGCTCGGCGCGGGCAGCAGCCGCTGTCCCTTGCGCCGGAACCCCGCCTCGCCGCCGTACGCCTCCTGGTGGAAGGGCAGGCCGACGATCCGGCCGTCGTTGCGGTAGGACCAGCCGTGGTACGGGCACCGGAAGTGGGACGCGTTGCCCATCTCCGCCCTGCACACCTGCATCCCGCGGTGCAGACACATATTGAAGTGGGCGTGGATGTCACCCTTCTCGTCCCGCGTGACGATGAAGGAGTCCTCCAGCACGCGCCGCACGACGTAGTCCCCCGGCTGCGGTATCTCGGACTCATGGCCCACGAACAGCCAGGAGCGGCTGAACAGGCGCGTCCTCTCCAGTTCGAAGACCGCTTCGTCGTTGTAGATGTACGCGGGGATCATCCCTCGGCGTAGGTCGTCGAGCATCTCGGCGTGGTCGGTCATTGCGACCCTTTTCTATCCAGCAGATACTTTCTCTGGTCAGTAGAGCAAATAGGGGCTGAAGCGTCAACAGAACATGAGCCGGGGGGCTCTTTCTGTGGCGTAGTCTTCTGCTATGAAGAAATACGAGGAGGAGACGGCGTCCATCAGCGGCCCGGAGCCCCAGTACCCGATCGAGTCGGTGGACAACGCCCTCAAGATCCTGCTGCTGCTGGGGGAGCGGAGCGAGCTGCGGCTGACGGACGTCGCGACCTACCTGGGGGTGGCCACCTCAACCGCGCACAGGCTGCTGGCGATGCTCCATTACCGGGGCTTCATCCGCCAGGCCGAGCGCGGGAAGACGTACGTACCGGGCTCGGCACTGACCGGGGTGGCCCTCTCCATCCTCCAGCGCTTCGATGTGCGCGACGCCCTGCACCCGTTTCTGGAGCGGCTCAACACCGAGCTGACCGAGACGGTCCATCTGGGCATCCTCGACGGCACCACGGTGCGTTTCATCGACGCGATCGAGAGCCCCCGCGCGGTACGGGTCGCCTCCCGGCTGGGCCGCTCCATGCCCGCGCACTGCACCTCCACCGGCAAGTCGATGCTGTCCCAGCTGCCGACGGAGGACCTGCGCCGGCTGTACCCCGAGGAGGAGCTGTCCGGGCTCACCCCCAACTCCATCCGCAACCGCTCCGAGCTGGAGGGCGAGGTGGAGATCGTGCGCCGGCTCGGGTACGCCACCAGCAGCGAGGAGAGCGAGGAGGGCGTCGCCTCGGTCGCCGCCGCCTTCCCCGCGCGGCGCGGCTCCCTCCAGCTGGCCTTCAATGTGTCCGTCCCGGTCAGCCGGATGAACCGGACCGATCTGCGCCGGATCAGTGAGGTGCTGCGGGCGACGGTGGAGGAGGCGGGCTCGGTGCTGCACTGACGGAGGCGGCGCCTCCGCTCGGTGCTGGGCTGACGGACGCGGCGCCTCATTGACGTACGGGCCGCCGCACCGGCGTACCCGCTGCCCACCCGCCGTTTCATCGGCGTCCGCCCCCCGCCGCCATCCCGGCGGAGATCCGTTCCGCGGTCGCCGCCAGCGCGGGCATGATCTCGCGCACCCGGGCCGCCGAGTACCGCACGCTGGGCAGGGACACGGACACGGCCGCGACGGTGGCTCCGGCCGGGTCGCTCACCCCGCGCCCGACGGCGACGAGCCCGCGCTCGGAGCGCCCCAGGTTGACGGCGATGCCCCTCCTGCGGACGGCGCCGAGCGTCGCGCGCAGTTCCGTCAGGTCCGGGAGTTCCTCCGACCCGTCGGCCGGGGCGGTCGCGTACAGCGCGCTCAGGGTGTCGTCGGGGAGCGCGGCGAGCATCACCAGCCCGCCGCTCACCTGGTGTGCCGGGAAGACCATGCCCTCGCGGTTGCCGACCCGCAGCGCGCGGGCGCACTCGACCGAGGCGATGAACCGTACGGTCCGGCCGGTCCGCACACTCAGATTCGCGGTCTCGCCGAGGGTGTCGACCAGGGCGCGCAGCGGGGCGAGCGCGGCGGCCCGGACGGCCGAGACGGTCGAGTGCGCGGTGTCGGCGATCTCCAGGACCGGGCCCGCGCGGTAGCTGCGGTCCGCGTTCTGCGCGGCGAAGTCGCGGTACACCAGCGTGGACAGCAGCCGGTGGGCGCTGGAGCGGGCCACGCCGAGCCTGCGGGCGGCCTCGGCGACCGTGAGCGGCCCTTCGACCTGGAGGATCACCGCCAGTCGCAGCGCGTGATCCACGCTGGCGACGCCGTACGCGGGCGGGTTCTTCATGGACCTGGGCAAGCCGACCACCGTCCTCTGTTCTGCAAGCCAGAATCCACTATCGCAGATCAGACAATCTCCGGCATCGTCGCCGTATGAGCGAACACGACGACGTGGACCCCCCGGTGGATTCCTGGGTGTCCCCGGTGTCCCTGACCGTCGAGGACGGGCCGGATCAGCCGCCGGTGACCGACGGGCTGGCGGATCTCTACCGCGGCTTCGAGCAGGCCCTGCTGGTACCCCTGTGGACCCGGATCGGGGATCTGATGCCCGCGCGTCCCAGGTCGCGGGCGCGACCGCACCGCTGGGAGTGGCGCACGCTCCTCGATCTGGCGGGCCGCTCCGGCGATCTCGTGCCGGTCGGCCGGGGCGGCGAGCGGCGGGCCATGGCGCTGGCCAATCCGGGCCTGGGCGGCAGACCGTACGCCACCCCCACGCTGTGGGCGGCCATCCAGTACCTGATGCCCGGCGAGGACGCGCCCGAGCACCGGCACAGCCAGAACGCCTTCCGGTTCGTCGTGGAGGGCGAGGGCGTGTGGACGGTGGTGGAGGGCGACCCGGTGCCGATGCGGCGCGGCGACTTCCTGCCGCAGCCCGGCCTCAACTGGCACGCGCACCACAACGCGGCCGACCGGCCGATGGCGTGGCTCGACGGCCTGGACATCCCCCTCCAGTACGACATCGAGGCGCAGTTCTTCGACTTCGGACGGGACACCCTCCCGGCGGAGGAACGCACGGCCCCCGATCGCTCACGCGCCGAACTCCTGTGGGGTCACCCCGGACTGGTGCCCGTGTCGCAGTGCGAGCGCCGTAGCGGCGGCACTCCGCTGCTGCGCTACCGCTGGGAGGACACCGACGCCGCCCTCGCGGGCCAGCTGGAGCTGGAGCGGCGGGGCCATCCCGGCACGGTCGAGCCCGGTCACGCCCTGGTGCGCTACACCGACCCGGCCACCGCGGGTGATGTCCTGCCGACCATCCGCGCCCAGTTCCACCGCGTCCGCGGCGGCGCCGAGACGGCACCGCGCCAGGAGACGGGCTCCTCCGTCTACCAGGTCTTCGACGGCTCGGGCCGGGTCACGGTCGGCGACCGCTCGTGGTCGGTGCAGCGCGGTGACCTGTTCGTCGTCCCCTCCTGGCAGCCGCTGTCGATCCGGTCCGAGGCCACGCCGTCCGACTCCGACTCCGGCGCGCTGGACCTGTTCCAGTTCAGCGACGCCCCGCTGCTCACCAAGCTCCAGCTGTTCCGCACCCACATGGGCCATATCGAGGAGAACCCCGCGTGAAACTCGCCACCCTCCGTCTCGGCGACGGCACCACCACGGCGGTACGCGTCGAGGGTGACTCCCTCGTCGGTCTGGGCCTCGGGGACGTGGGCGCCGTACTGGCGTCACCCGGCGGTCTTGAGGCCGCGGCGACGGCCGACGGCCCGCGCCACCCGGCCACCGGTGCCGACTTCGCCCCGCTGGTCCCCCGGCCCGGCAAGGTCATCTGCGTGGGCCTGAACTACCGCGGGCACATCACCGAGATGGGCCGCGATCTGCCCAGCCACCCCACCCTCTTCGCCAAGTTCGCGGACACCCTCATCGGCGCCACCGACGACATCCGGCGTCCGGCCGAGACCGAGCGGTTCGACTGGGAGGCCGAACTCGCCGTGGTCGTCGGGCGCCCGGTGCGGCGGGCCGACGAGACCGAGGCGCAGGCCGCCATCGCGGGCTTCACCCTCCTCAACGACATCACCTGCCGCGACTGGCAGTTCCGCACCCGTGAGTGGCTCCAGGGCAAGAACTGGGAGTCCACCACCCCGCTCGGCCCGCATCTCGTCACCACCGACGAGGCCGGTGGCCCGCGTCCCGCGCTGGACATCAGCTGCGCGGTCAACGGGCGGGTCACCCAGCAGGACACCACCGGCGACCTGCTCTTCGACCCGGTCCACCTGGTCCGCTACATCTCCACCATGATCCGGCTGGACCCCGGCGACATCATCGCCACCGGCACCCCCGGCGGCGTGGGCCACGCCCGCGAGCCGCAGGTGTATCTCCAGCCGGGCGACACCGTGGTCACCGAGATCGAGGGCCTGGGCCGCCTGGAGAACCGGGTCGTCGCCGAGGGGACGCGATGAGAACCCTGGAACAGGCGCTGACCTGGGTGGCCGAGGGCACGGACCTGTGCCGCGCGGCGCTGGCCGACCTCGACGAGACGTCGTACGACGCGCCCTCGCTGCTGCCCGGCTGGACCCGCAAGCACGTCGTGGCCCATCTGGCGGGCAACGCCTCGGCCCTGCTGAATCTGGTGCGCTGGGCGCGTACGGGCGAGATCACCCCGATGTACAGCTCGCCGGAGCGGCGGCTGATCGACATCGCGTCGGGCGCCGAGTTGCCCGGTGACCGGCTGACCGTCCGGTTCGAGGATTCCGCGCGGGCGCTGGACCGTGCCATGGCCTCACTGTCCGCCGCGCAGTGGCGGGTGGAGGTGGTGACCGCCCAGCAGCGGATCATCCCCGCCGGTGAGGTGCCGTGGCTGCGGGCGAGGGAGGTCATGGTGCACGCCGTCGACCTCGGCACCGGCATCCGGTTCGCGGATCTGCCCGGGGGGTTCCTGGCCGAACTCCGCCATGACATCCGCGCGAAGCGGGGTGCCGGGGGCGTCGCCGCCGTACGGGGTGACGACGCCGTACCGGGCAACCCCGTCGTACAAGGCGCCGACGCCGTCCGGGGCACCGACGCCGAGGTCACCGCGTACCTGGCGGGCCGCCCGTACACCGGGGTGACGACGGCCGAGGGCCTGCCCGCCGAGCCGCTGGGTCCATGGCTGTGACCGGCCGGGCGACGGGCGCGGACCGACATGAGGAGCACCTGGGATGAGCAGCAGAAACACACCACCCCGTCCGGACGTTTTGGTGGCCGGAGGCGGCATAGGCGGGCTCTCGGCCGCGCTGGCACTCGCCCGGCAGGGCCTCCGCGTCCGCCTCTACGAGCAGGCCCCGGAGTTCGGCGAGGTCGGCGCGGGCCTGCAACTGGCCCCGAACTGCACCCGGATCCTGCACGAGTACGGGCTCCTGGACGAGGCCGTCCGGCTCGGCGTGCTCCCGGAGCGGATGCTCATGAAGGACGCGCTGGACGGGAAGGTACTGACCCGCGTCGACCTCAAGGACCTGGCACGCCGCTACGGCTTCCCCTACCTGGTGATCCACCGCAGCGACCTGCACGGCGTCCTGCTGCGCGGCTGCCGCCGGGCGGGCGTGGAACTGGTGACCGGGGCACGCGTGGTGGCGTACGAGAACGTGCCGGACGGCGCGCGCGTCACCCTCGCCGACGGCCGCGAGGACCGGGCCGAGGCCGTCCTCGCCGCCGACGGGCTCCACTCGGTCGCGCGTGAGCTGCTCATCGACGACGAGCCGGTGAACTCGGCGTACGTCGCCTATCGCGGCGCGGTCCCCTTCGAGCGGGTGCGCGCCAACGGGGTGCACGAGAAGGACGTCGTGCTGTACGTCGGCCCGCACGCGCACTTCGTCCAGTACCCGCTGCGGGGCGGCGAGATGTTCAACCAGGTCGCGGTGTTCCGGTCGCCCAAGGCGCTGGCCGGCGCGGACGACTGGGGCACCCCGGACGAACTCGACCGTGCCTTCGCCGGGACGTGCGAACAGATCCAGAAGGGCCTGCCGCTGATGTGGCGGGACCGCTGGTGGCGGATGTTCGACCGCGATCCGCTCATGAAGTGGGTCACCGGCCGCGTCGCCCTGCTCGGCGACGCCGCCCACCCGCCGCTCCAGTACATGGCCCAGGGCGCCGTCATGGCCGTCGAGGACGGCTGGGTCCTCGCCCGCCACGTGGCCGCGCAGCGTCCCCGGCGGACCGGGACCGGCTCGGGCGTCGACTGGGGGACGGCCCTGGCCGCCTACGAGGCCGTACGCCCCGAGCACTGCCGCCGGGTCGTCCTCACCGCCCGCTCCTGGGGCGAGCTGTGGCACCACGTCGGCATCAGGCGCGAGCAGCGCAACGCCGTGATGCGCGCCCGCGACACCTACGACTACTCCTTCATGGACTGGATCTACGGCCCCACGGCCCTGACCCCCGACCAGGAGCCCCCGATGTATCCGGCTGTTCCGCTGGACTCGGTCGTCGTCAGTAGCTGAACGACGCGCGCACCGGCAGATGGTCGCTGGCCGTGGCGGGCAGCACCCCCGCCGAGACCGGGTCCAGGCCACGGGCGAGGACATGGTCGATGCGGATGAGGGGGAAGCCGGCGGGCCAGGTGAGGCCGAAACCGGCTCCCGCGGCCTCCTGCGCCGAGGTCATGGTGTGCAGCAGCGGGGCCAGCGCGCGGTCGTCCGTCGTGCCGTTGAAGTCACCGACGAGCAGTGTGCGGGCCGCGGGATCCCGGTCCATGGCGTCGGCCAGCAGTCCGGCCGCGGCGTCGCGGCGGGCGGTGGCGAAACCGGCTCCCGGCGTCACGCGCACCGACGCGAGGTGGGCCACGTACACCGTGACCGGGCCCTTCGGTGTGGTGAGCGTGGCGCGCAGGGCACGCGGCCACGGCATGATGTCGAGGGGTTCGGCGCCGGTCATCTCGTACGTGCTCCACAGGCCCACCCCGCCCTGGATCGTGTAGTGCCGGTAGCGGTCGGGGAGCGCCCGGCGGAACGGGTCCCGGGCCACCGACGACAGTTCCTGGACCGCGATCACCTGCGCGCCGGTCGCCGCGAGCGCGCGGGCCGTACCGGCCGGGTCCGGGTTGTCCTCACCGACGTTGTGGGTGACCACGGTCAGGGTCCCGCCCGGACGCTGTTTGTCGGTGACGGTGTCCCCGTACAGGGTCAGCCAGGCCAGGGCCGGGAGGAGCGCGCCGATGACGGTGAGCGGCGAGCGGCGGAACAGGCCCAGCAGGAGCAGCGGCGGGACCGCCAGCACCGACCAGGGGAGGAAGGTCTCGACGAGGCTGCCGATGTTTCCGGGGGTGTCGGGGAGGACGGGATGGGCGAGCAGGGTCGCCGCGTACAGGGCGCTCAGCGCGGCGGTGCGGCGTCCTGCGCGCCAGTTCGTCCATGGTCCGGATCTGGGTCTGGGGCCGGGTCCAGGCTCGGGTCCGGGCTCGGGCTCGGCTGGTGTCCGGGAGGCGGTCGGCGCGGGTTCGGGTTCGGTGGGCGCGGGTTCCGTGGTGGTCATCGCCGGGCTCCCCGCTGGGCCGCCGCGACGAGGCGTTCCGACACGTCGAAGACCGTCTGGAGACCCTGGGCGGGTGTGGTGTCCGCGTCCTGGTGGAGAACGACCCCGAGGATCAGACCGGTCTCGTCCCCGGCGTCGTCCTTCCCCCCGCCCGTCCTGGCCGCCCACATCAGGGCTCCGCCCGCCGGTGTGCTCGAACCGGTCTTGACGCCGACGATGCCGGAGGTCCCCAGGAGCCTGTTCGTGTTGGCGATCGTCCCCACGCCCTGTCCGATGGTGACCTCATCGGTGGCGACGATCGCCCGGAAGACCTCGTCCCCCATGACCGCGCGGGCGAGCTTCAGCTGATCCTCGGAGGTGCTCGTGTTCCTGGGGTCGATACCGCTCGCGTCGGTGTAGGTGGTCCGGGTCATCCCCAGGTCGGCCGCCGCGCGGTTCATCTTCGCGGCGAAGGCGTCCTCGCTGCCCGCGTCCCAGCGGGCCAGTTGCCGCGCGATGTTGTTCCCCGAGGGCAGCAGCATCATCTCCAGCAGCTGCCGCTGCCCGAGCCGCTGCCCCTGCTGGACGATCACCGTCGATTCCACGGAGGAGAACGACTCGTCCTGAGCCCGCTGGTCGACCGTGACGAGCGGACCGGACTCCTCCTTCTCCAGCGGATGGCCGGTGAGGATCACATGCGCGGTCATCACCTTGGCGAGGCTCGCGATCGGTACGGGGTTCTGCGCGCCGCTCGTCCCGGAACGGCCGCTCTCCATGTCGGTGACGCTCGCCTGGCCCTCCTTCGGCCACGGCAGCACCAGCGGACCGGTGACCCGCGCGGAGTCGGCCGTCGTCCCCGTGCCGTCCCGTGCCGCCTCGGTGCCGCTGACCCAGCAGCCCGCGGTGACCGTCAGGAGCAGGGCCGTCAACGTGCCCCACAGGACGAACGCCCTGGCCGGCCGTCGGCGGTCGGTGAACGGGCTGGGGCGGAGCTGGACACGCATGGGCTGCCTCCGGGTCGAGCGCACGGGACCGCACGCGTCACCCACCCTGCAAAGGCGGAGTCTCCGTACCGCTGAGACGGCTCATCCATCGCCGCTCGGGAATGTGTCCGCCGTGTATCGGTGCCGGTGCCGGTGCCGGTGCCGGTGGCGGTGCCGGTGCCTGTGCCGGTGGCGGTGCCTGTGCCGGTGGCGGTGGCGGTGGCGGTTCAGGTTCCGGTTGCGCCCGTTCCGTGCCCCGGATCAGATGTCGTCCGCGTACCCGCCCGGCAGCCTCAGGACCGCGATCGCGCCCCCGTCCGGCGCGTTGGCCAGGTCGAGCGTCGCCCCGATGACCCCGGCGTGGCCCAGCGCGATGGTCAGGCCGAGTCCATGGCCGTGGCCCCGTTCCGGGGCGCCGGTACGGAATCGCTGGGGGCCCTCCGCCAGGAGGCGGGTCGGGAAGCCGGGCCCGTGGTCGCGTACCACGACGGTCGGGCCGTCGACCGTCACCTCGACGGGCGCCCGGCCGTGACGGTGCGCGTTGAGGACGAGATTGGCGATGATGCGGTCCAGGCGGCGCGGGTCGGTCGAGATCCGCCGGTTGTCGACGATCACCGTCCGGGTCGGCTGCCCGGTCCGGGCCACCGTCGCCTCGACGACGCTGCCCACCGGGACGGGCCGCGCGTCGGCCGCCTCCGCCCCCGCGTCCAGCCGGGAGATCTCCAGCAGTTCCTCGACCAGCGCGCGCAGGACGCCTACCCGGTCCCGTACGAGATCGGTGGCGCGGCCGTCGGGGAGCAGTTCGGTGGAGGTGACCAGGCCCATCAGCGGGGTGCGCAGTTCGTGGGCCACGTCGGCGGTGAAGCGCTGTTCGGTGAGGAGCCGCTGCTGGAGGGCGTGGGCCATCGAGTCCACGGCCCCCGCGATCTCCGTGATCTCGTCCCCGCGCCGGGCGTCCGCTCCGGTACGGGCGTCGAGTTCGCCGTCCGCGATACGGCGGGCGGTCCGCGCGACCTTGCGCAGACGGAGATTGAGGAGTTCGGTGACGACGAGGGAGAGGGGGACGATCACCAGGAGCGTCGCCCCCGACACCTTGACCATGGTCCGGTCGAGGGCGGCGAGTTCCAGTTTCTCGGTGCCCAGGTGGAGCGAGACGGCGAGTGTCCCGCCGTCCAGGGGCTGAGCGGCCCACATCCACGGGCCGTTGCGGCTCTGCGTGTCGTACCAGATGGCGGGTCCGTCCGTCGTGCGCACCTGGCTCAGCAGTTCGGGCGGCATCTCCGCCTCGTCCAGGATCGCCCCCTCCACGGGGGTGCCGCCGCCGCGCCGGTACTCGTCGGCCGCGGCCGTGAGGTACTCCGTGGCGCGGCCCGCGCCCTCCCGCTGGTGCCGTTCGGCGGTGGCGTTGTGCACGAGGAGGCCGACGGCCAGGGCGACGGCGCAGGATGCCGCGACCACGAGCGCGGCGATCTGCCAGCGCAACGATCGCCAGTTCGACAGGCGCCGCCACACCGTGCTCCATGCGCTCGTCATGCTTCGTACGCTCGACTTGTCTCGGTTATTCCGTTTACTCCGTGCGGTCACCGCGCTCAGCGCCGCAGTTTGTAGCCGAAGCCACGGACGGTCTCGACGCGGTCGGCGCCGATCTTCTTGCGGAGGCGCTGCACACACAGGTCGACGACCCGGCTGTCGCCGTCCCAGCCGTAGTCCCATACGTTGCGCAGCAGGCTCTGCCGGTCCAGGACGATCCCGGGGTGTGCCGCGAACTCCAGCAGCAGCCGCAGTTCGGTGGGGGCCAGGGCGATCCGCTCACCGTCCCGGAACACCTCAAGGCCACGGGTGTCGATCGTCAGATCGCCGAAGACCAGCCGATCGGGACCGGAGGGCGGGGCCGACGCGGGCGCCGCCGCCGGTCCCGGTGCTCGTCCGTCCTGCTCCGGGCGGCCGGGCGTGAAGGTGGCGCGGCGCAGCAGGGCCCGGATCCGGGCGACCAGTACGGGGGTGTCGACGGGCTTGACCACATAGTCGTCGGCGCCCGCCTCCAGGCCCGACACGACGTCCAGCGCGTCACCGCGGGCCGACATCATCAGGACCGGGGCCTGACTGGTCTCCCGTACCTTGCGGCACAGACCGATGCCGTCCAGCTCGGGCAGCATGACATCCAGCAGCAGCAGGTCGGGCGTCCGCTCCCGGAAGTGCTCCAGGCCCGTGAGTCCGTCGGCGGCCGACCGGACGTGATACCCGTAGCGCTCCAGCGCCATCGCGACCGAGGTACGGATCACCTCGTCGTCCTCGACCAGGAGGAGGGCCGCACCATCGTTGTCCGCGCTCACTGATCCCCCCTCGCTTGTTCCCCATGTCCGGATCGGACAGCCTACCTATCGGATTTTTCGGGGGGTGAGGGTGGCCGGGCGCTGGTCGTCCGCCCATCGGCAGTGAATTCACCGTGCCGCTCGCTGATCTTTTAGAAGACAAACCGCTCGAACCATAAAGTGCCCCGCAAGGCGCGTATTACACAAGTTAAAAAATGCTCTCAACAATGTTCTTTCTCCGTTGCGGTCACTCATTTGCCGCGCAACTGGAGGACCGAGCGGAGCGTTAGCGGGACATGACGAAATCAAGGCTCCTCGCCTTACGTCGCCGCGGAGCGAAGGCGGGTGCCCTGCGGGCGGAGGACGCAGGGCATGACACCCGGGATACCGAGTCGCTGCTCGTCGAATTTCTCAGCCTGTTGGACGCGACGCAGGAGGAACTCAATCAGCGGTGGAGCGGTCAGGGAAACGCCGCCTGCCACACGGACCGCATGCGACGTGGGTGAATGACCATGAATCATGACTATATGGATCTCTCGTACGCGCAGCGGGAGTGGTACCCCGAGTACCCCGAGGCATACCCTCCGGGGCCGGGTACCGGCTGGCACGGCGGTCCCATCGACACCCCGCACCCGCAGGGCCCCTTGGAACCCCCGGATCCGGGGTGGGACCCGGTCGAGGAACTCGCCTATCTGATGCAGGACGCCGGGCCCGCCGAGCGGGCGACCGGCGTGCCGCCGCCGCACGCCGTGCCACCCCCGCACGCGGTACCGCATTCGCATGCCGTCCCACCGCCGCACGTCGTCCCGCCGCCGCACAGCGAGCCGTCGTCCGGCGCCGATTTCTCCGAATCGCTGGAGAATCTGGTCCAGATCACGGCGCAGTTGCCGCCCATTCGGCGCTCCGCCACGAGACGCTCCGCGATGGGACATCGCAAGACCCGCACCCGCAAACCGCGCTTCAAGTGGTTGCAGACCGGCAGCTTTGTGATCGTCGCCTGCGTCGCCGTCATCGTGGCGACGGTGAGCGTCTTCGGTGCCATGGCGGCCTACGGGCCTCTCCAGCGCATCACGTCCGACGCCGAAGGCGGGGAAATTCCCTGGTGGCCCCTTCTCGTCTATGGCCCCTGGATTGTCGGCTCGCTCTCCATTCTGCGCACCGCCCTGCATCGGCGCCGGGCGCTGCACTCCTGGTCCGTCGTCCTCATTTTCTCCGCCGTCGCGATGATGCTGTGCGTCACTCAGGCCGAGCGGACCATCGCCGGTATCGCCGGAGCGGCCCTGCCTGCTCTCGCGTCCCTGGCGTGCTTCCAGCAGCTTGTGCGGCAGATCACCTTGACCCTGCCGCCACGCAAGAGCGCGTCCCGTCATCGGCATTAGCCACACCCCGGCGGGTCGGGTACGAGCGGTGGCGCGGCCCCGGGCTTTCAACGCGGGCACGACTTTGTTCTGATGCGGGGTATCCCTCGACCCACGTACGGGGAACTCCGCCCATGGACTGACGGTGCTACGCGACTCGGCCGCCCACCGCGACGCCGGGCGGTGCCGCTCCGCCGCCCTCACCCGGGCGACACTCGCCGAGACCCCCTGAGCCCGGGACAACTCCGTCCCCGTACGGCACCTGGCATCGCCTCAACCCGTGCTGGGGTGCTCGCCGGCCGGGGTGTGCGCGGTGAGGAGGAGGTCTTCGTAGGTGTGGTGGTGGCGGGTGGTGGTGCGGTGGTGCAGCAGGCCGGCCGCGCGGACGGGTTCGCCCGCGTCGACGAGGGCGCGGGCGAGGGTGTCCTGGATGATCTCGCGTTCGACCCGTACCCCGCCGATCCGTTCCGCCCGCTCGCCCAGCGCCGTCAGCAGGTCCACCGCCGCGCGGGGGCGGCCCGCGGTGATCTCGGCCAGTGCCTGGACGACGGGCGCCAGGACATCGCGGTAGTCGGGGCGTTCATCGGTGGCGGCCCGGCGGGCCAGGGCGTGCAGGTCGTCGGTGGCCGCCTCCACGGCCAGGGCCAGGGCCAGGTTGAAGGTGTGGAAGATCTCCGCCGTCCCGCCCGGCGCGGCGAGCAGTTCCCGTACGTGGCCGGGGTCGCTGCGACCGGCCGGTGACTCCCCGATGAGGAGCAGCCGCCAGTTCGTCGCGGCCCGCATACCGACATCCGTACGGGCCAGTGCCGTGTCCGCGCGCCTGCGGGCGTCGGGGAAGTCGCCGCAGGCGAGGGACTGGAGGGCGGCGTGCCAGTTCAGGTGCCGTGACTGCACCGCCTGCGGGTCCGCCCGCAGCCACTGGTCGAGGAAGGCGGTGCCGGCGGGGCCGGTGCCCAGTTCGTGCCCGGCGTGGGCGAGGGCGTGGGCGGCGACGCCCGAGCGGGGATGCAGGCCCAGTGCGCGCTCGGCGAGTTCGTACGCCTCGCGCGTCCGGCCCTGTTCCGCCCGGGTGGCGGCCAGCCAGCTGGTCCACGGCCAGTTCTCCGGGCCCGCCACCGCCGCCTGCTCCTCCGTCAGGGTGTCGCCGTGGGTGCGGTAGTCGGCGTCCTCGCAGGCCCAGAACGCGCCGAGCATCAGCCCGGCCAGCTCGTCGGCGGGCCAGCGGGCGAAGTGCCCGGTCAGGTGATCGGCCGTCAGCCGGTACTGCCGGTGGGTGTGGAGGAACACCCCGTACACCAGGCTCGCCTCGCGCTCACCGGCGCCCAGCGCGTCCCGATGCGCGAGCGCCAGCTGCTCCTTCAGCACGGCGTCGTCCCACCGGTCACCCGTCGCCAGCGCCAGCAGCGCCCGCGCCACACCACAGCCCGGGTCCGCACCGACCCACTCGCGCAGCGACGGCAGCGTCCGCCCGCTCAGGGACAGCAGGGCCCGCACCGCCCGCTGCTCCAGCGTCTTCGGGTCGGTCATGCGCCGCTCACCGGCCCGCTCGCCGGCGCGGTTCACACGCTTGCGGGGATCAGGGCGGTGCAGATGATGCCGCTGTTGCCGCAGTGGTTACGCGGCAGGCTCAGCGGCAGACCGGCCTGGTTGCCGCTCGCCACCCCGCTCCCGCCCACCGTGGCGCCCGCGGTCCGGGCGCCGCCGTGGCTGACACAGGTGTTGCCGAACACCGCGTTCCCGATCCCGATCACATTCGCGTGCGCGGCACCGGCCGGGACCAGCGCCGCCCCGGCCACCGCACCCAGCACCACGGCCCGCACACCCACACGTCCCGCGCCGCCACCCGTGCTCCGCGTCTCGACACCCATCGCGCTCCTCCTTCGCCCGGCACCGTGTCCCGGCACCCACACAGACCACGCAAGCCGGACAAACCCCGACCGCACTCCCCCCAACGAAGAAGCCCGCCTCCCGACACGAGAGCGTCACCCTGACCACCCCGGGTCACCCGGACCGCCCCTGGTCACCCCCACCAGCGTGATCGTCGCGACCGACCTGATCACCATGACCGGAAGGACCCCTGCTGGTCACAGTGGAGTTCGGCGGCGACGCGCTGCTCGGGTTCATCACCACGCGCCAGGGCATGCTCACGCCCCTGCGCGAGCGTGGGCGCGCTCGCCCGGTCCGGCGGCTTCTTCCTCCACCTCGCTCTCGGCGCCGAGGGCCGGTCCTCCGTCGGCACCCACGTCACCCGCGCCGGCGCCGTCCTCATCGCCGCAGCCCTCATCGCCCTCGGCGTCGGCCTGATCCAGGCCCTCTGACGGACGCGTGGGGGAGGCGAGACGAGATCGGCCGGTCGCATGTGTCGCATGTGAGTCACCTCACACGGATCCCCCGTGCGGTGCCTACGAGCCGGCCTTCGCCTCGGACCGGAGCGGATACCGGAGCAGATAGACGGCCGCGGTCGACACCAGGACGGCCATGCACGCGATGAAGATCAGCCCCGCGTCCTCCAGGCCGAGCGGGCCCGTCAGCAGCCCGACCCCGATCACCGGCAGCGAGATGCCCGCGTAGGCCACCACGAACAGCGAGGAGATCACCGACGCGCGCCGGTCCGCCGGAGACGCCTCGGCCACGGCGGACAGCGCACCACGGAACGCCAGCCCCTGCCCGGCCCCGCCGGCCAGCGCGCTCAGCACCAGCAGCCACATCAGGTCCCACCGCAGCGCCCCCGCCAGCAGCGCGAGCGCGGCGAGCAGTACGGCACAGCCCAGCGGCAGGGACCGCGCCACGCCGAACGGGCCGACCGCCAGTTGCCCGGCGACCGAGGCGAAGAAGGCCAGCGCGACGACCAGCCCGCTCACGGCGTGGTTCGCCACCCGCAGGGAGTCGGCGAGGAACTCCGGGCTGACCGAGGTGAAGACCCCGAACAGCGCGAACCCCACGAACGAGGCGACCGCCGCGGGCGCGAACACCGCCCGCACGCTCGGGGGCAGCGCGGGCCGCCGGGGCCGTACGGTGCTCAGCGGCAGCCGTTCCCGTACGGTCTCCGGGAGCCGCAGCAGTACGGCGGCGGCGCCTGCCACCAGCACGAGATGCACGGCGAACGGCAGGTACAGCGGCCAGGCGGCGTACTGCGCGAGCACCCCGGCGAGCAGCGGACCGCAGCCCAGCCCGCCCATATTGGCGGCCGTCGCCACGAACGTGGCCCGCGAGGTCCCGCCCCGCGGCGCCAGTTCCATCACGTACGCCGTGGCGGCCCCGGTGAACAGCCCGGCGGACAGTCCCGACAGCAGCCGCCCCGTGTACAGCCAGCCCAGCCCGGTGGCGGACAGGAAGCAGACCGCGCTGGCCGCCGCGAACCCCAGCCCGCACAGCAGCACCGCCCGCCTGCCCACGGCGTCCGAGACATTGCCCGCGAGCAGCAGTACGCCGATGACCCCGAAGGCGTAGACGGCGTACACCACGGTGACCGTCAGATCGGAGAACCCGAACTTTTCCTGGTAGAGGGGGTACAGGGGGGTCGGCAGGGTGGTGCCGGCCATGCACACGGCGAACACCGCCCCACCGAGCGAACACGCGCGCCACCGCCGATACCCACCGTCCACGCCGCCGACCGTAACCCGCACCCCCACCCGTATCCGGGTGCGGCACGCCACCGCGGCCGGCCCCTTCCGTCGGGGCCCGGATCGATCCGTACGTGGACGGGCGCAGCGAAGGGGACACTCTCGGGCGCATACTGGGGGCAATGACAAAGCCCACTGCACCGAAGCGTCATTTGCCTACCAGCCCCTTCAAGGCCCCGGTCGCGCCGGCTCCCAAGCAGATCGCCGTGGGCGACCAGGTCACACACGACATCTACGGCCTCGGCCGGGTCATCAGCATCGAGGACGGGATCGCGGCGCTCGTGGATTTCGGCTCGTCACGTGAGCGGATCCTGAGCCCGTACACCAAGATGACCAAGCTGTAGGACCGCTGTGCCCGGTCGCCGCCCGCCGGCTCCCACCACCGCCCTGTAACGATTGGAAAACCTCTCATCGACTCGACTTCGCTGTTCTCCGCCCCGACAGAGGCGCCCCGCTACGCCAACGCGGCATCACCGCCACCGGCGACGAACCCGTTCCAGGCCCCGGATCTCGGGGAGGACGACGACTTCCTGACCGAGGAGGCGCTGTCGTCCTTCTCGGACATGGGTTCGGTTCGAGGCGAGGGGGTCTAGCGTCGGCGCGGCACGGTGGCTTCCGGTCCCCGATCCATGCCGTGTCGGGGACCCTGGACCGGTCACCGAGCAGGATCCAGGGCCTCGGCCACCGGATATCCGGTGGCCCACCGGGCACGTCGTTCTGTACGTTGCCCCGATGACCGACAGCCAAAGGGGCAATGCCGCGTAGGCGCCCATCAGCCCTTCGGGGCGATCGCCCGGCCCGGCGGCCGAGACGGCGACGGTATCCGTCCATCGATCGGCTCTCAGGATCCTGCGCGGCCGACCTCCGTCGGCTTGAGCGGACCCGCTTCTGGCCCGAAGCCACAGAGGAAGCGTTCTGGCACTGGAGGGTCCTGGCCCACGGCCCTCTCAGAGAGCTGGCGAACTCCTTCGCGGGTGCTGATTGCGGCATCCTCGCGTGCGGGTGCTACGAAGTCGACTTCCGCGGCCACCTCGAAACCGTGCTTCACGCCCTGCCGACGAAGAGCGCGCGTGAACTGCGCGCCCTCGTCCGCGATCTCGACAGGAAGATCCTGGCCAGAGCCGAGGTCATCCCGGCCGACAGTCCGGACGCGGCGTGGTGGCGAGGGCAGATCCCGCCGTGGTGAGGGAGCGGGACCCGCCCGGAGATCCCGCCCCCGCCTTTCAGAGGGTCGTCAGGGTTGTCGCGGACGGGGTCAGAAGCGGTCCGGGGCCCGGTTCGGGAGGGGGGATCCGGGGAGGGTGTCCGGCTGGGAGTCCGGCTGCTGGTTCTGCCTCGCCTGCGCGTTCGAGCCGGGGGTCGCCTCGCAGGTGATGTCCTTCGCCGGGAGCCTGCCGGTGAGCAGGTAGCCGGTGACGGTGCCGTCCGTGCAGGCGTTGCCGCTCGGGTAGACGCCGTGGCCCTCGCCGCCTCGGACGGTGAGCAACTTCGAGCCCCTCAGATCGGCGTGCAGGGCCTGGCCACTGGGCAGCGGGGTCTGCGAGTCCCACTCGTTCTGGACGATCAGGGCGCCCACGTTGTTGCGCACCTTCGTTGCCGGTTCGAGTGATTCGTCCCAGAACGCGCAGGGCTTGACGCTGGACGCGAAGTCACCGAACAGCGGGTACCGGGCCTTGTCCTCGATGGCGTCCTGCCGGTAGCTCTCGGGGTCCCGGGACCACGCGGCCGAGTTGTCGCCGCACACCACGGCCCAGAAGCTCGCCATCATGTTGTCGGCCGGGGGCTCGGTGGCTGCGGTCGCCCCGCTCACCCCGGTCGCCCCGCTCACTCCGGTCGCCCCGCTCACTCCGGTCGCCCCGGTCGCCCCTGTCGCCCCGCTCGCCCCAGTGGCCCTAGGCGCCCCGGTCGTTCCGGATCCGGTGAACGCCGTGAGGCTCTCGTCCGAGGCGGGGCGGCCCTCCGCCGCCTTCCTCAGCTCCACGATCGCCTCGGAGGCCACTTCCGGCGTGAAGACCAGCTGGCGCATACCGATGCGGATCCCGTCCCCGGTGATCGGCTGCCCGCCCAGCTCGATGGGCTCCTCCTCGGCCCGCGCGACCAGGTCCCAGAAGGTCGCGTCGACCTCCTTCGGGGTGTCACCGAGGCCGTACCGATCCGCGCGCTCCGCCGCCCACCGCGTCCAGCGGTCGAACGCCGGCTCCGCGCCCTCCGCCCACCACTGGATCATCCCCCGCCAGGCCCGCGCCGGATCGACCCCGCTGTCCAGGACGAACCGGTCGGCCCGGCCCGGGAAGAGCTGGGTGTAGACGGCGCCCAGGTAGGTGCCGTACGAGTACCCCACGTACGAGATCTTCTTCTCGCCGAGGATCGCCCGGAGCAGGTCCATGTCCCGCGCGGTGTTGCGCGTGGTGATGTGCGCGAGTGTGTCCCCCGCCGTCTCCTCGCACTTGTCGGCGACGCCGCGTGCCCAGTCGATGTCCTTGTCGAACGTCTCCTCCTTGTACGGCCGCAGCCAGTCCTCCTCCTCCAGCGTCAGATCACAGGAGACCGGGCTGCTCCGTCCCACACCGCGCGGGTCGAAGCCGATGAGGTCGTACTGCCGCTGTACGGACCGGGGGAGGGCCTCCCGCATGTCCAGCGGCATGAAGAGCCCCGGGCCGCCCGGGCCGCCCGGGTTGGAGAACAGGACACCGTGCCGCTCGCCGGGCGCGGTGGTCCTGATCCGGGATATCGCCAGGTCGATCCGCTCGCCCCCGGGGGCCCGGTAGTCCAGCGGGACCTTGATCGTGGCGCACTCGAACTCCGCCGGGGTGTCGGGTGCGCACCGCTTCCACCGCGGTTTCTGCTGTGTGAACCAGGTCAGCGCGGGCTGGGTGGCGGAGGGGGAGACCTGCGCGGCGGAGATCGCCGAGGCGATGGTTGCCTCGGCGGCGGTGGCCGTCGAAGTGGCGAGCACGGGAGCCAGCGTTGCCGTGAGACTCACGGCCAGCAGGGGCGCGAGATGTCGTCTACGCACAATATTGATCCTTCCGGTCTCATGTTCGGGACAGGAAGGATCCTTCAGCAGTCGGCCACGGGACGGATCCCTCAGTCGGGCGCGTCTCCCTCCCCCTCGGGAAGGAGACAACTGTCCCCGCTCGTACCGGAGTTGTAGGTGGTTGATTCACTTTCGGCCACGGGGGGCTCCGGGTCGGGAGGGGACGGCGGGGAGGGCAGAGAGGGGCAAGGGGGGGCGAGGACGGACAGTGCGTCAGGGTCACCCATGGGGCTATGCATCTGCCGATGGCACTGCCATCCGTCTTCTGTCCGCGTTCCCCCGCTCCGAGATTCACCAGGGAAACCGTTCTGCTTGGGCCATCCGCTGTCACGGATGTCACCGGGCGGTGACAGCGTTGTCCTGGAACGAAGGCGGGGGATCTTCCTGGCCCGTTGTCCCCTCATAGTCATCGAGCAAGCACTGATGACCGATCACCGATCACCGATCTCCCTGGGGGAATTCATGTCCGGCAACCGTCGCAAGGCCCTCCTTCTGTCCGCGGCCCTCGTGAGCGGCGCCCTGATGATGACCGCCTGCCAGAACTCGGACACCGGTGCCGCGCAGGACCCCGCCGCCGTCCCCGTGGGCAACGCGTCCACCCCCAACGACGGCGGCCAGGACAAGGACCAGGCCGGTGACCAGGGCTCCGGCGTCACCGGTGACGGAAGCGACGACGCGCCCGGCTCGGGTGCCGACCTCGGCGACGGCGAGCGCGTGCCCGTCGAGGAGGCACAGGAGGCAGAGGAGGCCGGGGGTACCGGGGACGCCGAGTACGCCGACGGCGGCGATGGTGTCGGGCAGGTCTGCGGTGCCAATGACATTTCCTGGAGCACCCGTTCCGAGAGCCAGGCCGGTGGCTACATCCTCGTCATCGCCCAGGCCAAGGACGGGATCAGCTGCTATCTGCCCGCCGGTCTGCCGACCGTCGCCTTCGGCTCCGACGGCACCCAGGCCGGCCCCGCCGAACAGGCCGCCGGGCCCCAGATCGAACTCAGCGGCGACACCACCGCCTACGCCGGTGTGAACCCCAAGACCACCAACACCGACACCGGCAAGGAACTCGACTTCATCATCGTCGGCGTCGGCGACGACGACCCCAACCCCGTCTCCCTGCCCGTCGGCACCATCACCGTCGAGGACCCCATCGTCACCAACTGGCACACCGACCCCGCCGACGCCGTCCCCTTCGGCTGACCGGACCCGCCGGGGTCAGGACGACTCCGCGTGCACGCGTCGCGCAGCCGTCCCCACCGGTACCGGCGGCCGTGGATCGACCGGGTGGACGGCGAGGGGGTGGACCGTGACGGTCATCCAGGGCCAGACCGGGAGGGAGGAGATGATGGCGTGCAGTTCGGTGGCGTCGGGCGCCTGCCACAGGCCCCAGTTCTCCATCCGGCCGGGTACCCGCCACATACGGACGAGATGACCCGACGCGGCCAGATCGGCGGCGTGGGCGCGCTCGGCGGTGGAGACCGCGTCCTTGTGAGCCGGGTCCATGTCATGAGGCCAGGCGATCTGGATGTTGACGAGGAATTCCATCGTTCTTTCCGGGTTCCTTAGTTCGCGCGGTGTGCTGGGTACGGTTCGGTTCCGCCGGTCCGGCTAGTCGCCGAACGGGTCCGCCGGGATGCCGTACTCCGTGATGACCGACTTGGTCTGGAGAAATTCCTGGACGGCCTCGACGCCGTTCTCGCGGCCCAGGCCCGACTGTTTGTGGCCGCCGAAGGGGACGGACCAGTGCAGGAGGCGGTAGGTGTTCACCCAGACGACCCCGGCGTCCAGGCGGGCGGTGAGACGGTGCGCGCGGGACGCGTCACGGGTCCACAGGCCCGCGGCCAGGCCGTACTCCAGAGAGTTGGCCACGGCCACCGCCTCGTCCTCCGTGCCGAAGGGCTGCACGGTGACGACGGGGCCGAAGATCTCCTCCCGGCACACCGCCATGTCGGGGCGTACGTCGGCCAGTACCGTCGGCAGGTACCAGTAGCCGCCCTCCGTGCCGCCGGCCGGCTCGGGGCGGCGGGCGCCGGTCAGGGCGCGGGCGCCCGCCCGTACCGCGTCGGACACATAGGACTCGACCCGGGTCAGCGCCGCCGCCGAGGCCAGCGGGCCGATCTGGGTGTCCGGGTCGCGCGGGTCGCCCACCCGGAGCCGGTCCACGGACCGGGCGAAGCGGGTCAGGAACTCCTCGTACACCTCGTCCTGGACCAGGAGCCGGGAGCCGGCCACGCAGGTCTGGCCCGCGGCGGAGAAGGCGCCCTGGCGGGCGGCGGCCACGGCCGCGTCCAGGTCGGCGTCGGCGAAGACGACATGGGCCGACTTGCCGCCCGCCTCGCACACGAAGCGTTTCATCCGGGACGCGGCCCGCGCTCCGATCTCCCGGGCGACCGCGGTGCTGCCGGTGAAGGTGACCATGGCGACGTCCGGGTGCTCGGTCAGCAACCGTGCCTCCGCGGCCCCGCCGATGACGGTGGTGACGACGCCCGGCGGGAACCCCGCCTCCAGCGCGAGTTCGGCGAGCCGGACGGAGGAGGCCGGTGCCTGGGGCGGGGGCTTGAGGATGACCGTGTTGCCCGCGGCCAGCGCCGGGGCCAGCTTCCAGGAGCCCAGGGACAGCGCGCCGTTGAAGGGGGTCAGCGCGGCGACCACCCCCAGCGGTTCCTGGCGGATCACCGCGCTGGCGCTCGCGCTCAGGGTGCGGGAACGGTCCTCCAGGGTCTCCGCGACCGCCGCGAAGTAGCGGTACCAGCGGACCAGTGCGGCAACCTCCGCCCGGGTCGCCGCGAGGGGTTTGCCGTTGGCCCGGGTCTCCAGGGCCGCGAGTTCGTCGCCGTGGGCGGCGAGGACGTCGCCCAGGCGGTGGAGGAGGTCGGCCCGGGTGTGCTGCGGAAGGGCCGACCAGGTGCGCAGTGCCGTACGGGCCGCCGCCACCGCCTCGGTCACCGCCTCGGGGTCCTGGTGGGCCGTGGCCCAGTGGGCGCCCGTGGCCGGGTCCAGGAGGGGGACCTCGGTGCCGGCGGGGGGCGTCGCGCGGTCGCCGATGAACGAGGTCCACACCGGCAGGGGTGTGCCGGCCCGGGTGGCGGGCCTGGTGGTGGCCCCGGTGGTGGGCGAGGTCATGGGTGTGCGGTCCTCTCGGTGCTGAGCGCGGCGCGTACGGCGGGCTCGTCGTGGTGATGGCAGGCGATGGTGTGGGCGGGGTGATCGGGGTGGTCAGGGGGGCCGGACCGGTCCGTACGGGTGCCGGGTCCGGCCACCTGCGTGGTCGGCGGCGGCTCGGTGCGGCACAGCTCGGTGGCGAAGGGGCACGCCCGCTGGAAGCGGCAGCCGGGCGGCGGGTCGGCCGGGTCCGGGGGCTCGGCGCGCGACCGGGTACCGGCCCCCGGCAACGGGGCTCTCGGGTCGGGCACCGGGACGGCGGCGAGCAGGGAGTGGGTGTACGGATGGCGGGGCGAGGCGAAGACCTCGGCGCACGGCCCGCTCTCCATGATCCGGCCCCCGTACATCACGACGACCCGGTCGGAGATGTGCCGGACCACGCTCATGTCGTGGGAGATGAAGAGGAAACTCACCTCGCTGTCCCGGCGCAGATCCTTGAGGAGATTGACGATCTGGCCCTGCACACTGACGTCGAGGGCCGAGACGATCTCGTCGCAGACGATGAACCGGGGCTCGACCGCGAGCGCCCGCGCGATGGCGGCACGCTGGCGCTGTCCGCCGGACAGTTCGTGCGGGTGGCGGTCCGCCAGTTCGGGGGCGAGACCGACCTGGGCGAGCAGTTGCGCGGCCCGTTCGCCCGCCTGCTCCCGGGGGACCGTGCGGTGGACCTGGACGACCTCGCGGATCATCGCCCCGATGGTCATCCGCGGGTTGAGGCTCGCGTACGGGTCCTGGTGGACGATCTGGGCGACCCGGGGCAGCGACCTGTCGGCGCGCAGCCCGGCCAGCGGGCGGCCCTCGATCAGGATCTCTCCGGCGACGACCGGGGACAGGCCCACCAGGGCCCGTCCGGTGGTGGTCTTGCCGCTGCCGCTCTCGCCGACGATGGTGACGATGCTGCGCGCGGGCACCGTGAAGGAGACGCCGTCCACCGCGCGGGCGCTGCCGGTCACCCGGCGCAGTACCCCGGTGCGCAGGGGGAAGTGGACCTGGAGGTCCGTCACCGTCACCGCGTCGGGCGGGGTGGTGGAGGTCGGGTCGATGGCCGGGGCCGTCTCCGTGCTCATGCGGGCACCCTCTCGGTGTGCGGTTCGCCGGCCGGTGCCGGATGGGGGCAGCGGACCGTGTGCTCGGGGTGCGCGCCGGGTGGGTGGAGGAGTTCGGGTACGGCGTCGCCGCACTCGGGGCGGGCCATCGTGCAGCGGGGCTGGAAGGCGCAGCCGGGGGGTGGGTCCGCCGGATGGGGCGGGAAACCGGGGATGGCGGGGAGGCGGTCGACCTGGCGGTCCAGGCGGGGGACGGCGGCCATCAGGGCGCGGGTGTAGGGATGGCCGGGGGCGTCGAAGAGGGCGGTGGTGGGGGCGGTCTCGACGATCCGGCCGCCGTACATGACCGCGATCCGGTCGGTGACCCCGGCGACGACCCCCAGGTCGTGGGTGATCAGGACCAGGGCCATCCGCAGTTCGCGGCGGAGGCGGTCGATCAGGCCGAGGACCTGGGACTGGATGGTGACGTCCAGGGCGGTGGTGGGTTCGTCGGCGATCAGCAGCCGGGGTTCACGGCTGACCGCCATGGCGATGAGGACGCGCTGGCGCATCCCGCCGGACAGTTCGTGCGGGTAGTTGCCGAGCCGGTCGCGGGGGCCGGGGATGCCGACCAGGTCGAGCAGTTCCGCGCACTTGTCCTTGGCCCGGCGGCGGTTGTGTCCGTCGTAGCGGACGAGGGGTTCGGCCATCTGGGCGCCGATGGTCATGGCCGGGTTGAGCGCGGAGAGCGCGTCCTGGGAGACGAGCGCGATGCCGCTGCCCCGGACCTGCCGCAACTGCCGCCGTCCGAGCCGGGTCAGGTCCCGCCCCTCGAAGGCGATCCGGCCATGGACCTCGGCGCCCTCGTGCCCGAGCAGGCCGAGCACGGCCAGCATGGTCTGGCTCTTGCCGCACCCCGATTCGCCGACGACCCCGAGGGCCTCGCCCTCGGCGACGCTGAAGGACACGTCCCTGACGGTCTCCACGGAGCTCGCACCGGGCGAGGGGCCCGATGGTGAGCCGGCGCGGTCCGGGTAGGCGACCCGGAGGTGTTCCACTTCGAGAACGGACACGCTGGTGCCTCCCGCTACGCGAGCTTGATCTTGGGGTTGAAGTACGCCTGCACCACATCGACCAGGAAGTTGATGAGGACGAAGGCGACGGCGATCATCAGGATTCCGCCCTGGACGAGAGGGATGTCCCGGCTGGAGATGGCCTGATGGAGCGCCAGGCCGATGCCGGGCCAGGAGAACACCGTCTCGGTGAGCACCGCCCCGCTGAGCAGGAACCCGGCCTGGAGTCCGATCACGGTGACGACCGAGGGCATCGCGTTGGGCAGCACATGCCGGGTGATGACCCGCAGCTCGCCGATGCCCCGGGAACGGGCGGTGCGGACATAGTCGTTGCCGATCACCTCCAGCACCGCCGACCGGGTCATCCGGGCGATCACCGCCAGCGACCACGCCGACAGGGTGATCACCGGCAGCACCATGTGCGCGGCGACGTCCAGGGCTCCGCCGCCCCCGCCGATGGAGGTCATGCCGGTCGCGGGGAGCATCCGCAGCTGGAGCGAGAAGACGACGATCAGTACGAGGCCGAACCAGAACGACGGCACGGAGTTGAGGAACAGCACACCGACCGTCAGCCCCCGGTCCCGCGCGGAGCCCGGCTTCATGGCGGCCCAGGTGCCGATCGCCACCCCGGCGAGGGCCGCGACCACGATCGCGGTGCCGGAGAGCAGGAAGGTGTTCAGGAGCCGGTCGGAGAGCACCTCCGAGACGGGGCGGCCGAAGGAGAGCGAGCGGCCGAGATCGCCGCCGAGCAGATTGCCGAGGTAGGTGAAGTAGCGGGAGATGGCGGGCTCGTCGAGCCCGAGGTCCGCGCGCAGCGCCTGCCGGTCCTCCTCGGAGGAGGTGGGGCCGAGCAGGGCGGTCGCCTGGTCCCCGGGGATGATCTGGCCGAGCCCGAAGGTGGCGATGGTCACCCCGAGGACGACGGGGATCATCTGGAGCGCCCGGCGCAGGGTGAAGGTCAGCATGGTGTGTCTCCTGGGCTGTTCCTGACCGGGCGGGCGGGGGCCGAAGCCGCAGCGGAAGCCGGGGCGGGGACGGAGGCCGGGGCCGCTCCACCGGTACCCCCGCCGAGCGCGGCGCGCAGCCGGCCCTTGCGCCCGGGGCGGCCGGTCCGGCTGCGCGGGTCGAGCCGGTCCCGTACGCCGTCGCCGAGCAGGTTGAAGCCGATGGCCAGGACGACGATCACCAGGCCGGGGATGGTCGCCACATGGGGCGAGGTGACCAGCAGGGCCCGGCCGCCGCTGAGCATCTGGCCCCAGTCGGGCGCGGGCGGCTGGGCGCCGAGGCCGAGGAAGGCGAGGCTGGAGCCGAGGATGACGTTCCGGCCGGTCTGGAGGGTGGCGAAGACGACCAGCCCGCCGAGCAGGTTGGGCACGATGTGCCGCAGGGCGATCCGGCGGTGCCCGTAGCCCAGGACCCCGGCGGCCTCCACGTACTGCTCCTGCCGCAGGGACACGACGCTGCCGCGCACGATCCGGCCGAACTCGGGGACGGTGACCACGACCATGGCGATCACCATGGAGGTCAGTCCGGGCCCGAGGGCGACCCCGATGCCGAGGGCGAGCAGGATGCCGGGGAAGGAGAACATCACGTCGAAGAAACGCATCAGGACGCTGTCCAGCCAGCCGCCGACGTAGCCGGAGACCAGGCCGAGCAGTCCGCCGATCAGCAGGGCGATCAGGGTGGGCACGACCGCGACCAGCAGGGCGAGCCTGCTGCCGTGCATCAGCCGGCTGAGGATGTCCCGGCCGACCTCGTCGGTGCCCAGCGGATGGCCGCTGCTGAAGGGGCCCAGACCGATGGCCGCCGGGTCGGTGGCGAGCGGGTCGGCGGGGGCGATCCAGGGGGCGAGCAGCGCGACCAGGACGGTGACGGCGACGATGGCGCCGCCGATGACCGCCGTGGTGTTGCCGCCGCGGGCCGCGCGCAGCAATTGGCGCAGGGTGACACGGGCGGCGGCCCGTGAAGCGGGGGGTGGTACGGGAGCGGGTGCCGCAGCGGGTGCGGTGGGCACAGTGGCCTTCATGGCAGGAACCTCCTCACCGGCGGCGGATGGTGGTGTAGTCGATGTAGACGGACGGTGCCGCGACGACGCCCTCGACCTTGCGGCTGAGCAGCCGGGGCAGCCGGTCCTGGTAGAGGAAGACCCAGGGCGCGTCGGCGGCGATGGTGTCCGCCGCCCGGCGGTACAGCTCCATCCGGGTCGTCTCCCGGGGTTCGGCGCGGGCCCGGTCGAGCAGGGCGTCGACGGCCGGGTTGCGGTACCAGCCGCGGTTCACGCCGTCGGGGGGATGCAGGTCCCCGCTGAACATCCGCTCCAGGAAGTCACCGGCGTCGGCGCCGGTGGTCCAGCCGTTGAAGGAGCCGTGGACGCCGTCCTTGTATCCGGCGCCCTCCTCGGCGACGAGCGAGGCGAACTCCATGTACTGGACCTCCAACCGCACACCGACCGCTTTGAGGTCCTGCTGGATCAGCGACATGATCTCGGTGGCCTGGGAGAAGCCGGGCCCGCTGTCGGGCGCGAGCAGACGCAGCCGTACGGGGGTGGGTACGCCGCTCTCGGCGATCAGGCGTCTGGCCAGGGCGGGGTCGTGGGCGTAGCGGCCGTCGTCCGTGGCGCTCCCCTGGTCAAGCTGGTCCGGCTGGTCCTGCTGGCCTTGTGGGTCCTGCTGGTACGCCTCGTTGCCGCGGGGCAGCGGGCCGTGCGACGGGGTGACCTGGTCGGCGGTGAGGGTGGCGATGGCCTCCCGGTCCACGGCGTGGTTGAGCGCCTGCCGGAAGACGGCGTTGTCCGTGGGGGCGGTACGGGTGTTGAGCCGCAGGAAGTACTGGTTGGCGGGCTCCGGGTACTGGACCGTCATGGTGCCCTGCCCGGCGAGCTGGCGTACCTGCTGGGCGCCCGCGCTGAGGATCGCGTCGACCTCGCCGGTCTGGGCGGCGATGGCCAGCGTGGTCGGGTCGCTGACCGACTCCACGATGATGGACCCGGTCTTCGGCACACCGCCCCAGTAGTCCGGGTTGCGGGTCAGCTCGACCCGCTTGCCGTGGTCGGCGGCCCGCTGCCGGTAGGGCCCGGTGCCGACGGGGTGCAGCCCCACTTCGTCGGGGTCGTGGGCGCGCAGCACCGCCGGGCTGATGAGGGACATCCGCCGGTCGGTGAGCACGCGGGGCAGACCGGCGTACGGCTTGGTGAGCCGCAGGGCGACGGTGTGCGGTCCGCGGACCTCGACGCGTTCGATCCAGCGGGTGAGGAACTTCATGTTGCCGGCGGCGGTGGCGTCGTACACCGGGGACTTCTCGTCGCTGATCCGGTCGAAGTTGAGCTTGACGGCGTCGGCGTCGAAGCGGGTGCCGTCGGCGAAGGTGACGCCGGTGCGCAGGCCGAGGGTGTAGGTGAGGGCGTCCGGGGACGCCTCCCAGGAGGTGGCGAGGCCGGGGCGCAGCTCGGGCGCCCGGTCGGTCCTGGTGCCGAGGTCCTCCCGGATGAGGGGGTCGAAGAGCGCGTCCACGACCCGCAGCCCCACGGTGCCGGAGAGGCGCTGCGGATCGAGTACGGGTATCTCGCCCTCGGCGCCGATGACCAGGGTGTCCGGGTCGCGTCCGAAGCTCGGCGGCGAGGCACAGCCGGTGAGCAGCAGGGCGCCGGCGAGCAGGGTGCCGGCGGTGCGGCGCAGGGTGACGCGGACGCCTGCGCGCGGTGCGCGCGGTGCGCGCGGTGCGCGCGGCGGACGGGGCGCGGCGGGTGGGCCCGGTGGTGACCCGGGTGGGTGGGTGAGCCTCATGAGTGCGGCCTTTGTTCGGGGAGTCTCATGGGTGCGGTCTGTGTGTGCGGGGGGTGAGGGGCGCGGGTGTTGTGCGCCTGGGTGTGGTGCGCACAGGTGCCGTGCTTGCGGGTGTCGTACGCACAGGTGCCGTGCGTGCGGGTGTCATGCGTGCGGGTGTCCTGCGTGCCGCGCCCTGTTTCCGGGGTGTCATGGGCGCACCCCCCGTTCCTGTCCGAGGTCGCGCAGTACCGTCGTGGCGGCGTTTCTGCCGGGGGTGCCGGTGACGTATCCGCCGGGCCAGGTGCCGCTGCCGCTGACGTAGAAGCCGGGCAGCGGGGTCCGGTAACCGGCGAGGGCGGGGTGCGGGCGGGCGCCGAAGAGACCGGCCGGGAGCATGTCGCCGTGGGTGATGTTGCTTCCGGCCAGGCCGAGTTCGCGTTCCATCTCCACCGGGTTCATGAAGCGGTGGTCCACGATCCGGTCGGCGATGCCCGGCATCAGCAGGCCCAGCTGCTCGACGCAGCGCCGGCCGAAACGCTCGGTCCGCGCGGTGTCCCAGGGGCCGTCGTGCGGCCGGTAGGGCGCGTGCCAGGCGTTCAGGCTGATCAGGTGGGTGGTGCCGGGGGTGAGTCCGGGCGAGGTGAGGGTGGGGGTGAGTCCCCACATCAGGATCTCGTCACCGGTACGGCCTTCCAGCGCGGCGGAGATCGCCGCCTCGATGGTCTTGGGCGCGGACCCGAACCGGAACTGGCAGGCGCGTACCGCCTCGGGGTCGGCGTCGTCCGGCAGTCCCGCGTAGGACGGGAGCGAGTCGACCTCCAGGACCACCTTGAAGGCGGAGCCGCGCATCGGTGTCGCGAGGACGGCGTCCCCGATGCCGGGGTCCATCGCCTCCGCGTCGAGGAGGTCACGGAAGAGATGGTGGGGGTTGACGGTGGAGATCACGCGCGGGGCCAGGAACTCCTCGCCGGTGGGGGTGACCACACCGCGTACCCCGTCGGGGCCGTGCAGGACCCGTGCCACCGGGGTGCCGGTGCGCACCCGCACGCCGTGCGCCCGGCAGGCGCTCTCCAGGGCGTCGACGATGGCGCTCATCGAGCCGACGGGCAGGCCGGTGGAGCCGCGCAGGGCGAGGCGTTCGGCACCGTCGGGGCTCCCGGCGTACGGGCTCCCCGCGGCGGTGGCGGCGAGCGCGAAGGGCCGCATCATCAGCCCCACGGCCGTGCCCGGCGTGGACGGCGGGACGAGCTGCGCGTTGAGCGCGAGCAGCATGAGCAGCGCCTTCGCCCGGTCGGAGACCAGGTGGGCATCGAGGAGCGCGGTGAGACCGCCCTCGAAGACCAGCTCGAACAGCCGTCGGTCCGCGGCCCCGGTCAATCGTTTCTTCAGTACGTCGAGGGCGGGCGGTGTGCGGTCCAGATGGACCCCGAGCCGGGCGCCCAGCCGCTCCAGGCCGCCGATCAGTCCGCGGTAGCGGGCCGCCTCGCCGGGGGCGAAGGCGTCGAGTTGGGCGTCGACGCGGGCGGGGTCGCGCCAGCCGATGAAGCAGCCCTCGTCGAAGCGGTGGACCACGGTCGGGTCGACCCTGACGAACCGCAGGCCGTGCCGGGCGAGTTCGAGTTCGGCGACGACGGCCGGGTTGAGGGAGCCGGGCGAGTTGGTGAAGGCCAGCCGGCGGCCGGGCAGGAACTCGTACGCGCCGCAGGGGCCGCCGAGTCCCGGCCGGGACTCCAGCAGGGCCACCCGCAGCCCCGCGCGCCCGAGATAGGCGGCGGTCACCAGTCCGTTGTGGCCGCCGCCGACGATCACCGCGTCGTAGTGGTGACGGCTGGGCTGTGGGCGTCTCATGTGGTGCCGTGCCTCTCAGGTACGGGGGGCGGCGGTGAAGGCGTCCTCGAACAGGTCCACCCAGTTGCCGCCGGACATCCGCTCGACCTCGGTGGCCGTGAAGCCCCGGTCGAGCAGCCGCTCGCGTACGGTCCCGTAGCCGCGCCCGGCGGCGAACCAGTCCGGGAACTCGACCGGGCCGGAGATCGGCACCATCGGGCTGCGGCTCCACCGGCCCTGGCGCCACCAGTGCAGTTCCTCGTCGCCCTGGCCGGCGTAGTAGTCGGAGCCCAGTCCGACGTGGTCGACGCCGATGAGTTCGGCGGTGTAGGCGACCATGTCGCAGAAGCGGTCCACGGTGCAGTCGACGCCGTCGGGGGCGATCCTCGGGTACATGCTCAGCCCGACCACGCCGCCCGACTCGGCGGTCTGCTTGAGGACGGTGTCGGACTTGTTCCGCAGGGCCAGTTCGACGTCCTCGCCGACGAACGCGCGAGGGTTGGCGTGGGTGACGGCGACGGGCCGCTCCGAGGCCTCGATGGCCTCCAGGGAGGTGCGTTCGTTGCAGTGCGAGATGTCGACGAGCATGCCGACCTGGTTCATCTCGCGGATGAGATTGCGCCCGTAGGTGCGGGAGAGTCCGGCGTCCTCGCCCTCCCAGCAGCCGGCTCCGGCGGAGTTCTGGGTGTTGTAGGTGAGCTGGGCGATCCGCACCCCGGCCTGGTGGAAGGCGCCCACGAGGTCGAGGTCGTCCTCGAAGGGACTGCTGTTCTGGAAGCCGAGGACGACCGCGGTACGTCCCTCCTCCCCGGCCCGGCGGATGTCGTCGGCGGAGCGGCCCTCGCGCAGCAGGTCGGCGTGCTCGGCCAGCAGCCGCTGCCAGCGGCCCACCTCGCGCATGGTCTCGGTGGAGTCCTCCCAGATGGCCACCGTGGCGTGGATCGCGGTGATGCCGGCGGTGTGCCACTCCTCGAAGCGGGGGCGGGAGGGCTTGACGAATTGCAGGGCGTCGACGAGCACGGGGGCGGTCTCCTTGGGGTCGGAGTCGGGGCCGGGGCCAGGTTCGGAGCCAGGTCCGGGGCCAGGTCCGGCGCCGGGTTCGGCGCCGGGTTCGGGGTGAGCGCTCATCAGCCCGCGGCCTGACCGGCCTGACCGACCTGGTCGATCTGGTCGATCTGATGGATCTGGCCGAGTCGGCCGAGCGCCGGGATCTCGTCCCGCAGACCGAGGTGGCGCAGGGCCCGCCACAGGGACGCCTGGTTGCTGGTGACGACGGGCAGACCGGTGTCCATCTCCAGGTAGGGCAGCACCTCGAAGGTCCGGAAGGTGCCGCAGGAGATCAGCAGGGCGTCGGCGTCCGGGGCGGCCCGGTGCAGGCTGCGGCCGAGCCGGTAGGCGCTGTCGGCGTCGTGGACGCTGGCCTCGTACGGGTCGGTGATCTGGAGCCCCTCGATGACCGGGACCTCGAAGCCGACGGCGATGAGGTAGTCGCGCAGTGCGTCATTGACCTCGTCGGTGTAGATGCTGCCGACGGCGACGGACCTCGCGCCGACCGCGCGCAGGGCGTCCACCTGGGCCTGCATCATGGTGATGGCGGGGATTCCGGTTTCCGCGGTGATCTCGTCGGTGACCTTCTCGTCGGTGCCCGGCCCGGGGATGAAGGTGCCGGGGGCACCGCACTGGACGATGAGGTCGACCTTGGCGGTGGCGAGCTGCCGCGATGCCTCCAGGACCTGCGCCATCATCGTCTTCAGCCCGTCGGCGTCGACCCGGGGGACGATGGTCCGCGCGTCGGCGAAGGCCACGCCGGTCGGGGCGACGGAACGCCATTCCTCGGCGCCCTCGATCGCCGTCGCGGGACGTATCTGCCCAATACGGGCACGCCAGCCGAGTAGCATACGAAATCTCTCTTTCTGGTACGGCCACCGCACTCTCCGGCGGCCCGAATCCGAATCTGGGACAGTGGACCAGATCGGTTGGGACAACGTACCCACGACGGTGGAGACAGGTCAATGGGGTGGAGGGGAAGCGCTGAACACGCCATATGGGGGGTGCGTTCTGGCCATGGGTGGGTCGCCGGGACCGCACTGAACGCGAAAAGCCCGCTACCCCCGGGGTGGGGGTAGCGGGTAGCCGGCGGCCGGTGGCCAGGAGTTGGCGACCGGTGGCCGGTGGGCCTACGCGCCGCTCAGACCGGCTGCCGCCAGCGGACGGTGATCTCCGCGGCGGCGGCCCGCAGCACGGGGACGAGTTCGGCCGTGCGCTCGTCGGTCAGGCGGGCCTGGGGACCGTAGATGCTCAGCGCGGCGACGACGCGGCCCTGTGTCCCGATGGGGACGGCCACCCCGCAGCCGCCCGGGATCCACTCCTCGCGGCTGATGGCGTACCCCTGCTGACGTGCCCCGTCGATCCGGCCGAGGAGGAGAGACTCGGCGTCGGCGTCGGCGGCCGTGTGCTCCCGCACCAGTTGGCCGAGCTGCTCGGGGGGCAGCATCGACAGCAGCACGCGGCCGGTGGCGCCGGAGAAGAGGGAGTAGGGACGGCCCACGCCGGTGATCAGCCGCAGCGGCTGGGGGCTCTCCGCCTCGTAGACGGTGACCCGGCGCCCGTCGACGACCGTGGAGACGCACGCCGTCTCCCCGGTCAGGGCCGCGATGCGGGAAGCGGTGGCCGAGGAGGCGCCGACGAGGTCGCTGTTGGCGGTGTGCTTCCAGGCGAGGGTGAGGGCGGCGGGTCCGATGACGTACTTGCGCGTGCCCTCGTCGGCGACGGCGAGCCCCTCACGCTCCAGGGAGGCGAGGATGCGCTGCACCGAACTCTTGCTGATGCCGAGGTCGCGGCTCAGTTCCCGGACACCGCGCGGCCGGTCCGCCTCGGCGATGGCCTTGAGCACCTGGATGGCGTGATCGACGATCTGCACGGTGCCCACCGGCCGCGTACCGGCGCCGGGCCGGTCGTCGTCGGGACCGACGGGCTGAGAGCCCGCCCCGGTGGGGGCCGCGGAATCAGGTGCAGTCGCCATGGAACGCGGCAATCTCCCTCATGAGCAGGGTCAGGAACACGACCGGGTGCGCCGCGGTGGCGGACGCGGGTGGTACGCCGGCTCCGTGATTCACCGAAACGGCAGTATCACACAGGCACTCCGGCGGGGGGCAACAGCGGCCGGGGCGGGCGGGATACGGGCGGGGGTGGGCGGGGCCGAGGTTCGTACCGCGACTGCGGACGCGGGGGGGGGGGGGGGCGCGGGGGGGGGGGGCGCCCCCCCCCCCCCCCCCCCGCGAGGGTGCGAGAAAGCCCGCGCGAGAGGCCGCCGGGGGGCAGGCCCCCCCCCCCCC
>NZ_JBHYUG010000021.1:82123-103708 GCF_042749375.1 Streptomyces sp. NPDC059477
GGTCTGGGGGGGGGGGGGGGGGGGGCCTTGGTTGTTAGCGCGACGGGGGCGGGGGGGCGGTGCCGACCGTGGCGCCGGCACCGCCCCGCGCACACCCGCGCCCGTCGAGGATCTCGCCCCCGGCGGACGGCGGCCGGGCGTCAGCGCCCCCGCCCCGCCACCGCTCCCCCCGGGCTGCGGACCATGGACGTCGCCGACCAGCGGCCCGGCCCCAGGGCGGCGATGAGGAGGAACGACCAGCAGAACATGGCCGCCGCCTCCCCGCCGTTCTCGATGGGGAAAAGGGCGTCGGACTGGTGCTCCACGAAGTACGCGTAGGCCATGGAGCCGGAGCACAGCAGTGCCGCGGGGCGGGTCGCGACTCCGGCCAGCACCAGTACGCCGCCGAGCAGTTGGATGACGGCGGCCCACCAGCCGGGCCAGGCGGCGATCTCGGGCTGGGCGCCGTGCGGACCGCCCAGGACGTCGAACAGCGTGGCGGCCCCGTGGCAGGCGAACAGCAGCCCGACGACGATCCGGAAGAGCCCGATCACGGACTCCCTGTTCTTCTCCAGCGCTCGCATCGGTGAGGCTCCTCTCTCGCGCGGCACCCCGGAAGGGGGCGGCGCCGTGGTGGGGGTGGAGGTGGGGGTGGAGGTGGTGCCGGGGTGACACCCGCTTTGGGAGAGCGGTTCTCGGTGCCGGAGGCGTGCTCACTCCCGTAGCGGGACATAACAGGACATCACAGAAGCGCGGCGCGGAGTGGCGCCACACGAGGGCGGTGCGTGGGTGCAGAGCGACGCGGGGGCTGTGCGGGGGCCGTGCGGGGGCTGTACGAGGACAGGGCCTGGCCTTTGCAGTCCCGAGGTGATGGCTGCGTTTCGCAAACTCTGAACCACCCCCGGGTCGATTGTCTAGACCAATAGGGGGAGAAGTTCGGGCGCGGACGGGGAGTGGGCAAGTCGGCCGGGCGGACCGGGAGTTCACCCCCGACGCCCCCTTGACCGCAGCCAGATCCCGACTATGGTCTAGACCTGAAACGGGGAGGTCTAGACCAAGGCTGCCGAGAACGTGTTCAAAGAAAGGCACGAAATGAACCACAAACGACGGATTGCCTGGACCATCGGCGCGCTGGTCGCGCCCGTACTCGCCGTCAGCCTCCCGGCGAGCACCGCCAGCGCCCACGGCTGGGTCACCTCCCCGGCGAGCAGGCAGGCCCAGTGCGCCTCGGGCGTCGTCGACTGCGGCCAGATCTCGTACGAGCCGCAGAGCGTCGAGGGGCCGAAGGGGCTCACGAGTTGTAGCGGAGGCAACGCGGCGTTCGCCGAGCTGGACGACAACAGCAAGAACTGGACCGTCACGCCGGTCGGCTCGTCCTTCACCTTCACCTGGAACCTCACGGCCCGGCACGCCACCGACACCTGGCAGTACTACATCGGCAACGACAAGATCGCCGAGTTCGACGACAACGGCGCCATCCCCTCGGCCACGATGAGTCACGAGGTGGACTTCGGCTCCTACACGGGCCGTCAGACGGTCCTCGCCGTCTGGAACGTGGCGGACACCACCAACGCCTTCTACTCCTGCGTCGACGTCAACATCGGCGGTGACACGGGCGGTGGCGACGGCGGCGGTGACGGCGGCGGCACCGACCCGGCGACGTGCGACGCCCCCGCGTGGAACGCCGGGAACGTCTACGTCGGCGGCGACACCGTCTCCCTCGACGGTCACACCTGGCGCGCCAAGTGGTGGGTGACCGGCGAGGAGCCCGGCACCACCGGCGAGTGGGGCGTCTGGCAGGACCTCGGGGTCTGCGCGTAGCGTCGGGTGACTACGGGTACCCCTTAGCTCCCCTCCGGCGCCGGGACGGCGTGGCTCGGTCAGGGCCGACGCCCTCCCGGCGCCGGAGGCGCGTCGGGCGCGGGCCCCAGCCCAGTTCGAGCCCCGCCGAGTACGGCCCCGGCGCGGCGCGCGCCCCGGCCCCCGGCGCGCACCCACGCCCCCGGCGCGCACCCACGCCCCCGGCGCGCGCCCCGACCTGAGGATGACCCCCCACTGGTACCCCAGTACCAACACCCCCGCGAAGTGTCCCCCGCGGTCCCAAGGGACCGGACCGTCGCGCTCATAGCCTCGAACACGCAGGTCGCGGAAGGTGTGCGGCCTGTCTTCGAGGAATGGGAGGACGTACGTCGTGATCGAGGCTCGTGAGCTGACCAAGCGGTACGGGGACAAGACCGTGGTCGACCGGCTGTCCTTCACCGTGAAGCCCGGTGAGGTGACCGGCTTCCTCGGGCCCAACGGCGCCGGGAAGTCGACGACCATGCGGATGATCGTCGGACTGGACGCCCCGACCGCCGGGTCGGTGACCGTGAACGGACGGGCCTACGACCGGCACCCCGCCCCACTGTGCGAGATCGGCACCCTGCTGGACGCCAAGTCCGTGCACCCCGGGCGCAGCGCGTTCGGCCATCTGATGGCGCTGGCGCACACCCACGGTATTCCGCGCCGCCGGGTGGACGAGGTGATCGAGCTGGCGGGGCTCGGCAGCGTGGCCCACAAGCGGGTGGGCGCCTTCTCGCTAGGGATGGGCCAGCGGCTGGGCATCGCCGCGGCCCTGCTCGGCGACCCGGCGGTCATTCTGCTGGACGAGCCGGTGAACGGCCTCGACCCGGAGGGCGTGCTCTGGGTGCGCAATCTGCTGTCCGGGCTGGCCGACGAGGGCCGGGCCGTGATGCTCTCCTCGCACCTGATGAGCGAGATGGCGCTGATCGCCGACCATCTGGTGATCATCGGCCGCGGACGGCTGCTCGCCGACACCTCGCTCACCGACTTCACCCACCAGGCCGGGGGCGGCGGCGTACGGGTCGTCAGCGCCGAGGGCATGAAGCTGCGCGATCTGCTGGCCGCGCCCGGCATCACCATCAGCTCCTCCTCCCACGAGGAACTCGTGGTCCACGGATGGGCGGCCCGGGACATCGGCCTGATCGCCGCCCGGTACGGCGTCCCCCTGGAGGAGCTGACCCCCCAGTCCGTCTCGCTGGAGACCGCCTTCATGGAGCTGACCCACGACGCCGTGGAATACCAGAGCGCCCCCGCCGGGGCCGACCGGAGGGCCGCCTGATGACCACCGCCACACTCACCTCTGTGACGACCGACCGGACCGGGTGGAAGGTGACCGGGCGGCGGGTGCTGCGCTCCGAGTGGAGCAAGTTCTGGTCGCTGCGGTCCAGTTGGATCACGCTCGTGGCCGCCGTGGCCGTACTGATCGCCTTCGGGGTGATCGCCGCAGCCGTCTACCGCGCGCCGTCCGACGGAACCGGCTCCGGCTCCGGCTCCGGCTCCGGTACGACCATGGATGCCGTCGGGCTGGCCCTGACCGGCACGTCCATCACCGGATTGATCGTCGGGGTGCTCGGCGTGCTGATGTCGGCGGGCGAGTACGGCACCGGCATGGTCCGCTCCACGTACGCCGCCGTACCGCGGCGCTGGCTGGTGCTGGCGTCGAAGAGTGTCGTGACCGGCGCGCTGGTGCTGGCCCTGTCCACCCTCGGCGCCCTGATCTCCTTCGGCCTGGGCAAGGCAGGCTTGCACGGCGAGGACATCGCGCTCGCCCTGGGCGACGCCGGGGTGCCGCGCAGCCTGGCCGGCGCCGGTGTCCATCTCGCCCTGTTCGCCGTGCTCGGCGTGGCCCTCGGATCGCTGATCCGCTCCACCTCCGGGAGCATCGCCGCCCTGGTCGGCATCGTGATGCTGCTGCCCGGCCTCGCCGCGGTCCTGCCCGGCGACCTCCAGGACTCGCTCGACCCCTACTTCCCGGGCAACGCGGGCGCCGCGATCCACGCCCTGCACCGGGCGCCGGACACGCTGTCGCCCGGCGCCGGACTCGTGGTGTTCACCACGTGGGTGGCCCTCGCCCTGGCGGCGGCGGTCATCCGCCTGAGGCGCACCGACGTCTAGATGAGGGCGGGGCCCCGGCGGTGACACCCGCTGGTCTGCGGCGAGGTGAGACGAGGTGACGACGGTGGCGACGGTGGCGACGGTGAACAGGCTGAGCACACGGGCGGCGGCGACCTGGAGGAGGACGACCGGGGAGAGGACGACCGAGGGGAGGACGACCGAGGGGAGGACGACCGGGATGACGGGCGCAGCGGGCACGACTGGGACAACAGGTACAACGGGGACAACGGGGACAATGAACCCCACGCGCCCAAACCGCGCGACCACCTCGGACGACGCCCCGGACGACGCCCCGGACGGCACCCCGGACCACGCCCCGGACGGCACCCCTGCCCCACCCCCACCCCCGCTGGTCTCCGAAGGTGCCTGGGGGCACCCCGTCCTGGGCGGTCTGCTGCGCCTCGGTCACCGTCTGCGGCAGCTGGACCGGCGGTGCCCCTGGCTGCTGGACACCGCGGTGGTGCTGGCCGTCGCCGGTCTGTGCCTGCCGGAGCTGCTGTCCAGGGGCGCGGGCACCGACTTCGAGGTGGCCGGGGTCCGCGACCGGATCCCGGCCGCCGTCCCGTACCTCCTGACGGCGGCGTTCGTGGTCCCGCTGTGGTGGCGCAGGCGCGCCCCGGCGACCGTGTTCCTCGTGACCGTCGCGGTGTCCCTGGTGCAGCTGGGGGTGGGCCTGGGGAACTCGGCCGCTCTCGCCTCGCTCGTCGCCCTGTACGCCCTGGCCCGGCACGGCTCCCTGGTCCTGCTGGGCTGGGCCGGTGCGGTGTTCGTCGCCGAGAGTCTGCTGTGGGCCTTCGTCAGGGTGCCCGGGGACCACCGGATGAGCGCCCTGATCTCCGCCGTCGTGGCGACGGTCGCGGCGGTGGCCAGCGGTCTGACCGTACGGTCGCGCCGGTTGTATCTGACGGCGCTGGAGGACCACGCCCGCCGCCTGGACATCGAACGGGACCAGCGGGCCAGGCTCGCCGCCGCCGCCGAACGCACCCGGGTGGCCCGCGAGATGCACGACATCGTCGGCCACAGCCTGTCGGTGATGGTCACGCTGGCCGACGGCGCGGCGACGCTGGCCGCCCGGGACAACGAGCGGGCGGCCCCGGCCCTGCGCATCCTGGGCGACACCGGCCGGCAGGCCATCGGTGAACTGCGCCGGGTACTGGGCATCCTGCGCGAGGACCACGCGGACCCGGGGCGCGACGGCGAGACGGACCGCAGGCTCAGCCCGCAGCCCGGCGCCGACGACCTGGACGCGCTGCTCGCCCGGGTCCGCGCGGCGGGCCTCGCGGTGACCTACCGCACCACCGGCACCCTGGGCACCCTCGGCAGCGGGCTCCAGCTCGCGGTGTACCGGATCGTGCAGGAGTCCCTGACCAACACCCTCAAGCACGCGGGTACGGGGGCCGGTACGGAGGTCACGGTGACGGCGGAGGAAGGCACGGTACGGATCCGGGTCGCCGACACCGGCACACCGCCCGGCGCCCGGGCACCCGCCGTACCCTCCGGGGCGGCCGACCAGCCCGGTCACGGCCTGATCGGCATCCGCCAGCGGGCCGCGCTGTACGGCGGTGCCGTCACCGTCGGCCCGCGCGCCGACCGGCCCGGCTGGCTCGTGGACGTCCGGCTCGACGCGCGCACCGACCCCGCGCACCGGACGGAGGACGGATCAACGCCATGACCACCACCGTACTGATCGTCGACGACCAGCCCCTGCAACGCCTCGGCTTCCGGATGCTCCTCGAAGGGACGCCCGGGGTGACCCCGGTCGGCGAGGCCGGGCACGGGGCGGAGGCCGTACGCCTGGCGGCCGATCTCCGCCCGGACGTCGTCCTCATGGACATCCGGATGCCCGGCATGGACGGGCTGGAGGCGACCCGCCGGATCGTCGCGACGGGCGGGCGCACCCGCGTCCTCATCGTGACGACCTTCGACCTGGACGAGTACGCGTACGACGGACTGCGCGCCGGAGCCAGCGGCTTCCTGCTCAAGAACGCCCGCCCCGAGGAACTGGTGGCCGGCATCCAGGCGGTGGCCACCGGTGACGCCGTCGTCGCCCCGAGCCTGACCCGGCGTCTGCTGGACGCCTACGCCCACCAGGTGCTCGCCCCGGCCGACCCGGCCTCCTCGGACGACCCCCGGCTGCGCGAACTCAGCCTCCGGGAACGCCAGGTGCTGATCGCGATCGGCAACGGCTGGACCAACACCGAGATCGCCGCGCGGCTCGTCCTGTCCGAGTCGACCGTGAAGAAACATGTCACCCGGGTCCTGGCGAAGATCGGCGCGCGGGACCGCATCCAGGCCGTGATCCTCGCGTACGACGCGGGACTGGTCCACCCACGTCACTGACGGCGCCTCACCCGCCCGTCCCACTCTCCCTCACCCCCTCGCCCCCTCGTCCCCTCACTCCCTCACCCCCTCGGGCCGAAGGGCTGCACAGCCACGTCATGCACCAGGTCACCCGTCAGCTGAACCCCGGGAGAGCGCCCGATGCGCAAGCTTCTCGTCACCGTCGTGATCATCGCCGCCCTGGTGACCCTCTCGAACCACGGCAAGAGCCAGCGGGCCACCCTCCCCGACCTGCGCGGTCTCACCCTGTCCCACGCCCAGAGCCGCGCCCGCGCCGAGGGGTTCAACCGCCTTGAGTCCAAGGACGCCACCAAGGAGGACCGCGCCCAGCTCCTGGCCGGCAACTGGAAGGTGTGCACCCAGACCCCGGCCCCGGGGGAACACGCGGTGACGACGCCGGTCGAGGTGACGGTGGTGAAGACGGACGAGGGCTGCCCGGCGGGCTGACCGCCCCAGGATCCCGGCGGGGCAGGATGGACCAGGCCGGCGCGACGGGCCGGAGTGTGTCGTAGGTCACGGGAAGCCGGTGCGGGGTGGCGGACAGCAGTCTGAGGTGAGCATTCAACTGCGTACCCGGATAAGAGCCGGGGATCCGAGCGCGTACGGGGAGCTGTTCGACAGCTATGCGCGCGCGGTGTACAACCATGCCTTCCGGCTGACCGCCGACTGGTCGGCCGCTGAGGATGTCATGGCCGCCACCTTCATGGAGGCGTGGAAGCTGCGGGAGAGGGTGGATCCCGAGGGGGGCTCGCTACGGCCCTGGCTGCTGGGGATCGCCACCAACACCGCGCGGAACCAGTTCCGGTCCAACCGCCGGTACCGGGCCGCCGCGAACGCCGCCGCCGCGGCCGAGCTGTCGGTGCCCGATCACGCCGACGAGGTGGCGGGCCGGATCGACGACCGGCGGCGGCTCGCGAGCGTCCTCACCTCGCTCGCCGCACTGCGCCGGCCCGAGCGGGAGGTCATCGCGCTCTGCCTGGGCGAGGGCCTGGACTACGAGTCCGCGGCGGAGGCGCTCGGCATTCCCGTCGGTACGGTCGCCTCCCGGCTGTCCCGGGCCCGCAAGAAGCTGCGCACGCTGGCCGAGGCCGAACTCGCCCGGAAAAAAGCACGCGGAAAAGTTCACGGGAATCGGGAAGTCGTCCGCCCCCTCCGACAGACAAGAGGCGATCACGACCACGCGATCCGGCCCGCACAGGAAGGAAACCGATGAACGCGAACCCGTCCCGGAACCACCGGCACCCCGCCGACATGGACGAGAGCGCCCAGCTCATGTCCCAGACGGCACGCGACCTGCCACCGGGCCGTCACCAGTTCCACAAGGAGCGTCTGATGGCCCAGATCCACGACACCCGGCAGAGCGAAGCCCGTACGGCCACCCCCGCCCCCGGCAAACGGCCCCGGCGGTTGCGGCTGCCCCGCCCGGCGATCACCCTGCCCGCGATGGCGGCGGCCGTGGCGGGCGTGATCCTGGCGACCACGGTGCTCAACAACGGCGGAGGCGGCGGTCTGGCCACCGGACCGGCCCTGACCACCGACCTCGGCGTCGCCAGCGCCAACGGCGTGCCCCAGCTGCTCGACCAGATCTCGACGGCCGCAGCCTCGGACACCACCCACCCGACGGTCGCGCCCGGCCAGTTCATCTACATCGAGTCCAGGACGGCCGGCACCTTCATCAAGATCGAGGGCGACGACGGCGGCCTCGCCGGCCACCCCCTGCACACCCGCAAGGTCTGGAAGTCCCCGGACGGCACCGAGGGCTGGCTCATCGACCCCGCGGTCAACGACGACCCCGAGGGCGAGACCCTGAGCCTGCCCGACGAGCAGGGCAACGTCCCCGAGGCGAGCCTGAACGGACCGTCGTACGACTACCTGACCAAGCTCACCACCGACCCCGACCAGCTCCTCGCGAAGATCTACAAGGAGACCGAGGGCATGGGCAACTCCCCCGACCAGCAGGCGTTCAGCACCATCGGCGACCTCCTCGGCGAGAGCTACCCGCCCGCCGAGCTGTACTCGGCACTGTTCAAGACCGCCGCGAAGATCCCCGGCGTCGTGGTCGTGAACGACGCGGTGGACGCGGCCGGACGGCACGGCATCGCCGTCGCACGGCTGGACGAGACGAGCGGTGCCCGCGAGGAGTGGATCTTCGACAGGAAGACCCATGTCTTCCTCGGCGAGCGCACGGTCCAGGTGGAACAGCGGAAGGAGGGTGACGTCGTCATCGAGCCCGGCGTCATCATGTACACCAGCGCGATCATCACCCGCGCGGTCGTGGACGCCATGAAGCAGACCCCGTCCACGTCGTCCTGAGCCCCGCGGTCCCTCCCGGAGGGTGTCGGCGAGGGCGAGGGGTCCGGGCCCCGGGAGGTAGGTCCGCCGCCGGGTGCGATCGACGCGCTCACCGTCGGGCCGGATGCGGTGGGTCTCGATGGTCAGATGGGAGCCGCCCGGTGCTGGCGGGGAACCGGCATCCACCGCGCACCCTCCTCAGGGGTGCGCTGGATGACAACCCTCGGGACATCGGAGAGGGCCCGCTGGAACTCCGGGCTGCGCTCGATGGCTTCGTGCTCGGGATCGGTGTACTGCCAGGTATGACACCCCGGATGACCGGAGTACAGAGCGCGCGCCTCATCCTTCGGAGTGGGCCCGGACAGGGTGTCGCAGTCGGCCTCGACCCGAATGGCGTCGGGGCGCCGACCGCGCATTCCCCGGAACACTGGAGTCGTGGACCGACGCGAACATCACCGCGATCAGACCGACCGGCATCAACGAGGTGGCACCACACACCCGAGCGGCCACGTCTTCACCAAGTCCCGCCGCTACTTCACCACCCTCCGCGACGCCCGCGCCGAATGGCGCCGCGCACAAGCCGCAGCAGCGGCTGCTTCCCTTGGCGGCTCATCGAGGAGCGGCGAATCCGGTACGTGGAGTACATCACCGCACTCCGCAGGGCTGCCTGATGGCCAACAAGAAGGGGAGGCGGCGCCGTTTCGGTGCAGTGCGTCAGTACATGTCAGGCCGCTGGGCTGCGTCCTACCCGAGGCCCGATGGAGAGCGCATCCGCGCATCCGGGCAGACGAGACCTTCGAGACCAAGAAGGACGCGAAAGTCTGGCTGTCTCAGGTGGAAACGGACCTCACACGAGGAGACTGGCGCGCCCCCGACGCCGGAACGGTCAACTTCCCCATCAACGCGGGAAAGTGGGTCGAGGAACGGGAGCTGTCCGTTCGTACGGAAGACCACTACAAACTCCTTCTCCGGCTCTGCATCCTTCCAGCCTTCGGGGACCGCGATCTGGACGAGATCGCAGCTCCGCGTGTCCATGAGTGGCGCGGGGAGCGTCTGCGCACCACCAACGCCAAGACGGCCGTCGCCAAGTCGTATCGCCTCCTCAAAGGCATCCCTGAGACGGCGGTCGACGACGATCTGGTCAGCCGCAACCCCTGCCGAATCAAGGGCGCGGGCAAGGAGCCCGCGGCCGAACGCCGTATCGCATCCGTCGCTCAGGTCGACGCGCTCGCCGATGCGATCGGCATCCGCCGGCGCCTCATGGTCCACCTCGGCGCCCACGGCCCGATGCGCCCCGAAGAGCCGGCCGGCATCCGCCGACCTCGACAACCTGGTGATCCGAGTTCGTGTCGCCGAGCCCGAGCGGACCAACGGCAAGCGCGCTCCCGGCGAGACCAAGTCCAAGGCCTCCCTCCACAAGGAGGTGAAACAGCACCTCGCCTGGTCCGCCGAGAAGGGGCTCGTCGGCCTGGTCTTCGCCGCCGAGAAGGGAGCTCCGTTCCGGCACACCTCCTTCGGCCGGAAGCGGCGACGCGCCCGGGCTCCCCCCCGGCCTCCCGGACGCCTTCCGCTTCTACGATCTTCGTCACACAGGGCACCGGCTCACGACCCGCTCGACCGCCACCCCCAAGGACACGATGGTCCGCGCCGGGCAGTCCTCCGAGAAGGACGCGTTGATCTATCAGCACTCCGACGAGGAGGGTACGCAACCCGCCCACCGATCTAGACAACAAAGAACCCCCGGGCCTCTGGCCTGGGGGTTCACCATGGAGCGGGTGACGAGAATCGAACTCGCGCTCTCAGCTTGGGAAGCTGATGTTCTACCATTAAACTACACCCGCACAAGACCCCGACTCCGTGATCGCGTCGGGTCCGAGCGTGCGCTCACTCTACCCCATGCCAGGTCCCCGGTGCTGATGTCGGGGGCCTTTGTGCGTGGCGGGTGGGGTGGGTGGGAGGTTCGGATGTGGGTGTGGTGGGGGTCAGTTGGGGCGTACGGTGGAGGGCCTCGGGAGGGTGTGGCTGGGGCGGAGTGCCGTCTGGAGTGGCGTCCCTTTCATCCCGTAATGTGTGGGTTCGTCGTCCGGCGAGGAGTAGTCGGGCGCGGCTCTGGGGAAGGGACTCTGGGACTTGATGGAGCGCACCGTCGTCCGTTGTGCCGAGGGGCACGTGTTCAGCACCGCTTCGTTCCCGATGCAGCAGGCCGAGCGGCTCGGGCCGGGTCGGCTTGTGCGGTGTCCGCGCTGTGCGCGGCTGCGCAGTGTCGTGCCGGTTGCCGTTCTTGAGGAACGGCGGCTTGGGACGCCGTTCGAGACGCGGTAGGCGCAGGCAGGGCGGGCGCGCGGAGTCGCCGCGATTGTGGTGGGTCCGCGTGCCTTGCGTATCCTCGGGGCGTGCTTCTCTCTGACAAGGACATCCGGGCCGAGATCGACGCCGGACGGGTACGGATCGACCCCTATGACGAATCCATGGTGCAGCCGTCGAGCGTCGATGTGCGGCTGGACCGGTATTTTCGGGTGTTCGAGAATCACCGGTATCCCCATATCGACCCCTCCGTGGAGCAGGTCGATCTGACGCGGCTCGTCGAGCCACAGGGGGACGAGCCGTTCATTCTGCATCCCGGTGAGTTCGTGCTCGCCAGCACCTATGAAGTGATCACGCTTCCCGATGATCTTGCCTCGCGGCTCGAAGGGAAGAGTTCACTCGGGCGGCTCGGACTCGTCACCCATTCCACCGCCGGGTTCATCGACCCCGGGTTCTCCGGGCATGTCACCCTCGAACTGTCCAATCTCGCCACCCTGCCGATCAAACTCTGGCCCGGAATGAAGATCGGGCAGCTGTGTCTGTTCCGGCTTTCCTCCCCCTCCGAGTTCCCGTACGGCAGTGAGAAGTACGGGTCCCGGTATCAGGGGCAGCGCGGGCCCACTCCCTCGCGGTCCTTCCTCAATTTTCATCGGACGCAGGTGTGAGTGGTTCGGGTGTCGGTGACGTTCGGGAGGAGCTGAGCTACGAACGGTTCGGTGATGCCGTTCGTGAGCTGGCTCAGGCCATCGCCGACGACGGGTACGAGCCCGACGTCGTGCTCTCCATCGCCCGAGGGGGCGTCTTCGTCGCCGGCGGCCTCGCCTACGCCCTTGACTGCAAGAATATTCATCTGGTGAATGTCGAGTTTTATACGGGTATTGGGACCACGCTCGATATGCCCGTCATGCTCGCTCCCGTTCCCAACGTCGTCGACTTCTCCGACAAGAAGGTGCTCATCGCCGACGACGTCGCCGACACCGGCAAGACCCTCAAACTGGTCCGGGATTTCTGTCTCGACGCCGTCGCCGAGGTGCGGTCCGCCGTGATCTACGAGAAGTCGCATTCCCTCGTGAAATGCGAGTACGTGTGGAAGCGGACCGATGACTGGATCAATTTTCCGTGGTCTGTGCTGCCGCCGGTTCACCCGGCCGGGCGCGCGCCCGAGTGAATCCCGCGGCCAGCGGGGAAGGGGAAGCCTTCTGACGGCTTCCCCGTCCTAGAACGTACCCAGCTTCACGATCGACAGCAGCGCGATCAGCTGGATCGCCGACGCCCCCAGCGCCTTCGGCCACGGCAGATCGTGCGAGCGGCTGACCATCAGGGTCAGCAGAGCGCCCGCCGCCACCCAGGTCACCCAGCCCAGGATCTGGACGAACGGGGCGTCGCCGCCCGCGAACATGGCCACCACCAGACGTGGGGTGTCCGTGATCGACGTGATCAGCATGGACAGGCCCACCGTTGGCTGCCAGGCGCCGTCACCGCCGAGCTGGCGGGCCAGCGTATGGGTGACCACACCCAGGACGAACGCGCTGAGCACCATCGCGACGGCCGTCGTCAGGACGATCGGGATCGCGTTGGACAGCGTGGCGTTGATCGCCTCGTCGCGGGCGCCGTCGAAGCCGAAGACGGCGAGCGTGCCGTAGAGGAAGGTGACGACGAGGGCCGGGCCCCACATCGCGTAGTCCCGCATCTGGAGGAAGGTCTGGTTGGGGGCCAGCACGATGCCCTTGAGGAGGGCCTTCCAAGGGAGACGCGGGCCCGGTGGGGGCGGCGGGGTGCCGCCCGCGTGATACGTCTGGCCCTGGGTGTAGTCCGCCGCCTCGTCCACCGAGAACGCCTGGGTGTGCCCAGGGTTGTTCGCGGCGTACGGGTCCGGCGTGCCCTGGTGGTAGCCGCCGTCGCCGAAGTACTCGGGCTCGCCGTGGTTCCCGTAGCCGCCGCCCTGCTGCGGGTATGGCGGTTGCGGCGGTTGCGGTGCCGCCGTGGGGGGATAGCCGTACGAGGGCGGCGGTCCCTGGGGGGCCTGCTGCCCGTACGGAGGGTTGTGCGGTTGCGGTTGCGCTTGCGGGGCGCGGTTGTCCCGGCCGCCGCGTCCGATCCTGAATCCAGCCACGTCATCGAACGTACCTGGTCTCGGAGAGTGACGTACGGGAGCCGGGCAACCGGGGCCGGGTTTGCGGCCGAGCTGTGACATCCCCTAAGGGCACCCTAAGAGTTCCCTCGGGGGAGGATCCGGGCCCCATGACCCGGGGGTGCGTCGCCGCCTCAGGGGTGCCCCGCGCGTACTACCCCCACCGGCCCACCGCTAGCTCCCCAGTACCGTCCCGAAGTACGCCACCCCCGACGGCCCCCCGAGCGTCGTACCGGAGAAGGACTTCGCGCCGGTTGCCGTCGGCCCTGCGGTTGTCCCGCGCAGGGACCAGACGCCGCCCGCGCCGCTGTTCTCGCCCCGGGCGGCGATGAAGAGTTCGGCGCGTCGGTCGCCCGTCACGTCCGAGAGGTGGACCGCGTCGCCGAAGAAGTCGGTGGACTCGGCGGTGTCGGGGATCCCCGCGGTGTCCTGGGAGAAGGACTTGGCGCCGGTGCCGGTCAGGCCGGCGGACGAGCCGCGCAGCACGACCACCGAACCGGCGTCGCGCTTGCTGCCCAGCCACTCCTCCGGGACGCCGACCGCGATGTCGGCGTAGCCGTCGCCGGTCGTGTCGCCGGCCGACAGGCTCCAGCCGAAGGCGTCGCCCTTCTCGTTCGCGCCCGGCACGCCCGCCGTGTCCTGCGTGATCCGGACCGGGGTCCGGCCGCTGAGGCCCGTCGCGGCACCGTAGGTCACGGTGACCGCGCCGCCGGTGCCGCCGTTCGGCTCGGAGGCGGACGTCTCCATGAAGTTGCCGGTGACGATGTCGCCGTAGCCGTCCTTGTCGACGTCGGCGATGACGCCCGCGTAGCCGCCCGCCAGCCTCTTGCCGGGCTTGGGGCCGGTCGGGGAGCCGGTGTACAGGACGCTGCGGGTCGGGGAGACGGCGTTGTTGACGTCCATGCCCATGACCAGCAGATCGGTACGGCCGTCCCGGTTGACCTCACCCGCGACCAGCTTGTCCGGGTGGATGCCGGTCTGGTCGATGGTGTCGATGCCGATCAGGGCCGCCGCCTTGCCGTTATGGGCGATCGGGCCGCGGAAGATGTTCAGCGCGGGCGAGGAGTTGTTGCCGGCGGCCAGGTCGGTGTGGCCGTCGCCGTTGAAGTCCCCGGCGAGGCCCGACCCGGCGGCCGGGGCCACCGGGGCCGTGGGTGCCGCGGTGGCCGTGGCGGCGGGCAGGGCGGTGAGCAGACCGGCGGTCAGGGTCGCGGTCAGCGCCGAGGTCCGAGCCGTAGTCCGAGCCGGGGGTACCGCCTGGGTCAGGGCCGTGGCAGGAAGCAGGGTGCGCTTACCCATGCGGGGCCCTTTCGGAGGGGCGGAGGGGCGGTGGGGAGATGTGGGGTGGGAGTGGGACGTAGAACGTAGGACGTAGAACGTAGGACGTAGGGGAGGGAACGGAGGGGGCGGAAGGGCCGGACGGCGGAGCGTCGCTCACTCGGCGATCTCCCACCCGAAGGCCGCGTTGCCCTTCACCCCGGCCTGCGCCGCCGTGAACGACTTGCCGCCGGACGAGGCCGGTCCGGTGGACGTGCCGCGCAGGACGGTGATGCCGCCCGCCTCGTTCTCGTAGCCGGAGCCGATGATCAGTTCGGCCTTGCGGTCCTTGGTGAGGTCGGTGAGCTGGACGGTGAGGCCGAAGGCGTCGCCCTTCTCGTTAGCGCCGGGCACGCCCGCGGTGTCCTGCGTGAACGATTTTGCACCGGTGCCCTTCAGGCCGTTGCGCGAGCCGAACAGGACCGTCACCGAACCCGAGTCCTTCGCCGTGCCGTTGTCCTCGCCGGACGCGCCGACCGCCACGTCGGCGAAGCCGTCGCCGTTGACGTCCCCGACCGCGACCGCCGAGCCGAAACCGTCGTACGTCTCGCCCGCGCCCGGCACCCCCGCCGTGTCCTGGTGGATGACGGTCGGCCGCTGGGCCGGGTCGGGGCCGTTCTTCGAGCCGTACCAGACGGAGATCTGGCCGCCCTTGTGGCCGCCCGGCACGGAACGGTCCGGGTCGCGGTAGTCACCGAGGACCAGATCGCCGTAACCGTCGCCGTTGATGTCGCCGATCGCGCCCGGGTCGCCGTCGGCGTTCGGCAGCTTCACGTGGCTGTAGTCGGACTCGGGGGAGCTGCCGTTGCCCGGGGTGTGGGTGAGGTAGCGGATGTCGCCGCGCTCGTCGCCGTCCACTCCGAAGGGGTAGACGCGCTCGGCCTTGCGGTCGCCGTTCAGATCGCCCGTGATGGCCTCGTAGGTGGAGCCGACCTCGTCGACCCGCACGTGGGAGCGCGGGGTGCCGGTGCGGGTGAACGGGCCGTAGTAGAGGTGGGTGTTGCTCTGGCCGGTGCCGGTGACATCGAGCTTGCCGTCGCCGTTGACGTCGGCGATCGCCACGTCGGAGCCGTAGCCGCCCCACTGGGTGAGACCGGAGGGCTGGGGCAGCTGCCCGCCGCCGGAGAGACCGGACCTGCCGCCCCACAGGACGCTGAGCGCGCCGACGCCCCGCTTGGTGCTGGTGCTCTCGTACTGCGCGCCGACGACCAGGTCGCTGTAGCCGTCGCCGTCCAGGTCGCCCGCGGCCAGGCTGTAGCCGAAGCGGTCGTCGGCCTCGGCGGTGCCCGGTACGCCCGGCGAGTTCTGCGTGAACACGGCCTTCTTGGTGGAGACACCGGACGCCGACCCGTACATCACGACCACCGCCCCCGCCCCGTGCGCCGACCCGACGTTCGCGCCCCACGCGCCGATCGCCAGGTCCCGGTAACCGTCGCCGTTGAAGTCGTGCGCCAGGCGCGAGGGGGCCGCCGTGGCGGCGGTGGCCGGCAGGGTGGACAGCAGACCGGTGGTGAGGGCGGTGACGAGCAGAACGCTGCGCTTGCGCAAGGAAGGCTCCCTTGTACGGCGGTGGAGAGGAGGTCTCTGTGCGGGTGGAGGGGTGGAGGGGATGTCTTTACGGGTTGACGGAGAGGCGGCTGTACGAGGGCGGCGGAACCGGGGCCTCGCGGGACCGCCGGACATGTCCACCGGGACTACCTCGCGGTGCGTAGCACGGTCGGCGATCGATCAATCGATCATGAGACCTGCGGGGGAGGGCAAGGGTTGTACAAATCCGCGGAGTTTTTATGAGTTTCCTGTGAACGGCCCGGCGGCCGGAGTCGTCCTCCGGTTGGAGTCGTCCTCGGGCTGGAGTCGCTCACCCTCCGGAGCTACTCCACGGGAAGTAGCTCACCCGCCGAGGAACTCCGCCGTCGAGAAGGTCACCGCCGCCGCGCTCCCCACCAGACCCGTCCCCGCCGAACCCGTCTCCACCCCCGGGTGGACGGCCACCGAGTCCCATGTCTCGCCCCGGTACGTCCGCACCACCAGGTCCGCCCGCTCGTCCCCGTCGAAGTCGCCGACGGCCAGCACCCGGGAGGTCCCGTCGGCGGTGGGGGAGACGGTCGCGGCCGGTTCCGGGGACAGTCCCGCCGTACCGCCCGGGAAGATCCGCGGCTCGGCGCCGCCGACCACCAGGTCGCTCAGCCCGTCGCCGTCGAAGTCACCTGCGTCGAGCTGCGGGCCGGGGATGGCGAGGGTGGCGCGGGTGGGGTCGGGGAAGTCGTAGCGCAGGGCGGTGCCGGACTCCGCGCCGATCGCCGCGTCCAGGGCGGCGCCGCGCCCGAACCGGCCCAGGGCGACATCGGTGCCGGAGGGCAGGGCGATCTCGGCGCCGGTGGGGCCGTCGGGGCCGCCGAGCACCAGGTAGGCGTCGCCCTCGCCCGCCGCCGCGCGGATCACCAGATCGTCGTAGCCGTCGCGGTCGACGTCGACGGCGGGGCCGGTCGGGACGTTGCCGGGGGCCGGGACCGGGGCGCCGGCCGCGCGCGGGGCGCCCTTGCGGGTGAACGGGCCGCGCAGATAGGTGAGCTGCTCCTCGGAGGCGTGCAGGACGAGGTCCTGGGCGCCGTCGCCGTCGAAGTCCCCGCACACGGGCTGGTCCGGCCAGTCGTTCCCGGCCCGTGCGGCGTCCGGCACGACGAGCTTGACCGCCTTGCCGGTCAGCCCCTGCGGCGATCCGAAGAGCACCTGGACCGGGACCGGGGGCCGGCCCTGACCGTCGTACGGCGGATCGGTGGACAGGACGAGGTCGGTGAAGCCGTCACCGTCCAGATCGCAGCTGGCCTCGGCGTCGAAGACGGCCGGTGCCTGCCCGTCGGTCCGGGCGGCCTGCCGCGCCGGGCTGAGCAACTGCCAGGCACCCGGCGCGAGTCCGTCGGGACCGCCGTAGACGATGCCGACACCGGCGTCATCGGCGTGCGCCTGGTTCTTGACGAGATCGTTGAGTACGAGGTCCCGGTGGCCGTCGCCGTTGAAGTCGTCGGGCGTCCGGCTGCCGTCGCCCTGCGGGACGGGGAGCCGGGGCGGTGCGTCGGCCGCCTGGTTCACGGGGGTCTGCCCGTCCGGCGGACCGTCGTCACCGGAACCGCAGGCGACGAGCGACACCACCAGGGCGGCGGCCACCGCCACCACCATCGCGCTTCTCGGCACGCGCACCACTCACCTCGTCGGCCTCTTCTGCAACGCCCCCGTCATGATGCGGGTGTCCATGACACGGCGACAACCCTGGGCCGACGCGATTTCGGATCGCTCAATCCGGCGCGAACTCGTACTGCAACTCGTAGAGGTGTCCGGCCTTCACCATGGAGGTCACCTCGACGGGACGTTCGTCGTCGGTGTAGACGACGCGCAGAGTGCACAGAACGGGCAGGCTGCCCGGGAGCCGCAGCGCCCGGAACTGCTCCTGCGTGGGGACACGCGCCGACACCCGGTCGACGCTTCGGCGGGGCAGGTGGCCGAGTTCGGTCAGGAGGAGGGGAGTTCCGCCCTTGATCCTGCGCCCGGTTGATGAGGTCCGTTGTCCGTGTTGTGCCGCTTCCGCGAGCCAGGAGTGGGAGCCGGTGCCGGCGGCTGTCGTCAGGGACGCGGCAGGGCGTGCGGTGCGCTGCCGATCGTGTCGTCGCGCAGGTCGGCGGTGATGCGTTCGCGCGGGGAGCGGCGGTCGTGGGCGTCGGGTTCGGCCTTGGGCACGGTCATCCGATCCTGATCTCGTAGCGCAGTTGCTGTCGCTGGGCGGGCATCACCATGCGGTCGACCTGGAGGGGCCGCTCGTCGCGGTCCAGGGTGAGCCTGGTGAGGCGCAGGACAGGGTCCCGGGCGAGATAGCCAGTGCCTGCCGTTCCTCCTCGCTGGGCAGGTCGGCCCCGACGTCCTCACGGACCAGGGCGCCGACATGGCCCAAGCGGGCCAGCAGGGTCACGGCGCCGCCGGAGATCTTGGCCGTGCCGGCGAGTCCGGTCCCCCGGGCGATCCCGGCGGGGTAGTAGGTGTCGGTCAGTTCGTGCGGGTCCTCGTCGAGGAGGATCAGTCGGCGGCGTACGACGACCGGCTCGCCGTCCGGGATGCCGAGCAGCCGCGCGACCTCGTCCGGCGCGGGCACCTCCCCGGCGTGCAGGATGCGCTGGGAGCCGCGCCGCTGCCGGGCCGCCGTGTCCGCGCTCCAGGCGTCGGCCTGCCCCTTCTTTCGCGGGGTCAGATACGGCATCGACGTACTGACCCATCTGCTGGAGTTCATGGTGTCCTCCCACGGCTGACCGCGCGCGGCCGTCTCTGCTGTCGTGCACGGTAGGCGACCTGGTCCCCGCCTGACGGGAGCTTGCCGCGTTTCGTGAAGAGCGGTGAGGGTGTGGACTGTTGACCCGACGGACGCGACGGACGCGACGGACGCGACGGACGCGACGGACGCGACGGACGCGACAGACCCGGCAGACCCGGCAGACGCGGCGTAACTGGCACCGGCATACCCGGTGTCCACCCACAGACCCGGCGTCGCAAAGAAACGCGGTGCCCCCGTCCAAGCCATCAGGACCGGGGCACCGCGACGTACGACCAGACCTCGGCTACTTCACCGGCTCAGGCTCCGGAGCCGGCTCGCTGTCCGTGGCTCCGTCCGCCGGGTCCACCGGCGTCCGTACCGACTCCAGCAGCAGTTGGGCGACGTCCACGACCTGGATCGACTCCTTGGCCTGGCCATCGTTCTTCTTGCCGTTGACCGAGTCCGTCAGCATGACCAGGCAGAACGGGCAGGCCGTGGAGATGATGTCGGGGTTGAGGGAGAGGGCCTCGTCGACGCGCTCGTTGTTGATGCGCTTGCCGATCCGCTCCTCCATCCACATCCGCGCACCACCGGCGCCGCAGCAGAAGCCGCGCTCCTTGTGCCGGTGCATCTCCTCGTTGCGCAGGCCCGGGACGCTCGCGATGATCTCGCGCGGGGGCGTGTAGATCTTGTTGTGGCGGCCCAGGTAGCAGGGGTCGTGGTAGGTGATCAGACCCTCGACCGGGGTGACCGGGATCAGCTTGCCCTCGTCCACCAGGTGCTGGAGCAGCACGGTGTGGTGGATGACCTCGTAGTCGCCGCCGAGCTGCGGATATTCGTTGCCCAGGGTGTTCAGGCAGTGCGGGCAGGTGGCGACGATCTTCTTCGCCGACCTGGGCTTCGCCGACTCGGCGACGACCTTGCCGTCGTCGTCCAGCTCCTCCCCGAACGCCATGTTCAGGGCCATGACGTTCTCCATGCCCAGCTCCTGGAACAGCGGCTCGTTGCCGAGGCGCCGGGCGGAGTCGCCGGTGCACTTCTCGTCGCCGCCCATGATGGCGAACCTCACGCCCGCCATGTGGAGGAGTTCCGCGAAGGCCTTGGTCGTCTTCTTGGCGCGGTCCTCCAGGGCGCCGGCGCAGCCGACCCAGTACAGGTACTCGACCTCGGAGAGGTCCTCGATGTCCTTGCCGACCACCGGCACCTCGAAGTCGACTTCCTTCAGCCACTCCAGGCGCTGCTTCTTGGCCAGGCCCCAGGGGTTGCCCTTCTTCTCCAGGTTCTTGAGCATGGTGCCCGCCTCGGAGGGGAAGGCGCTCTCGATCATCACCTGGTAGCGGCGCATGTCGACGATGTGGTCGATGTGTTCGATGTCCACAGGGCACTGCTCGACACAGGCACCGCAGGTGGTGCAGGACCACAGGACGTCGGGGTCGATGACGCCCTGCTCCTCGACCGTGCCGATCAGCGGACGCTCGGCCTCCGCCAGCGCGGCGGCGGGCACGCCCGCGAGCTGCTCCGCGCTCGCCTTCTCGTCCCCCTCCGCCGACTTGCCGCCGCCCGCGAGCAGATAGGGCGCCTTGGCGTGCGCGTGGTCGCGCAGGGACATGATCAGCAGCTTGGGGGAGAGCGGCTTGCCGGTGTTCCAGGCGGGGCACTGCGACTGGCAGCGCCCGCACTCGGTGCACGTGGAGAAGTCCAGCAGGCCCTTCCAGGAGAACTGCTCGACCTGCGACACGCCGAACACGTCGTCGTCGCCGGGGTCGGTGAAGTCGATCGGCTTGCCGCCCGAGGTCATCGGGAGCAGCGCGCCGAGCGAGGTGTCACCGTTGGCGTTGCGCTTGAACCAGATGTTCGGGAAACCCAGGAAGCGGTGCCAGGCCACGCCCATGTCGGTGTTGAGGGCGACCACGATCATCCAGGTGAAGGACGCCGCGATCTTCACGCCCGCGAACAGGTACGTGAGGTTCTGAAGGGTGGCGAGGTCCATGCCCTCCAGCCACGACACCACGGGGTACGAGAGGAAGAACGACGCCTCGTAGCCGTCGACATGGTGCATGGCGCCTTCCAGCGCGTGCAGCATGAAGATGCAGACCCCGACGATCAGGATGACCGTCTCGACGAAGTACGCCTGACCGGTGTTCGACCCCGCGAAGCGCGACTTGCGCCCCGCCCCGCCCGGCCGCGACAGCTGCCGGATGGCGATCAGCACCAGGATGCCGAGCACGGTCATGGTGCCGATGAACTCGACGAAGACGTTGTACGGCGTCCAGTCGCCGATGACCGGCAGCAGCCAGTCGGCCTTGAAGAGCTGGCCGAAGGCGTTGACGAGGGTCAGCAGGAGTGTGTAGAAGCCGATCGCCACGAACCAGTGCGCGACGCCGACGACGCCCCACCGGTTCATCCGGGTGTGCCCGAGGAACTCCTTGGCCAGGGTGATCGTGCGCAGCACGGGATCGTTGGTGCGGGCCCCCGCCGGGAGCGGTTGCCCGAGCGTCATGAACCGGAAGATCTGGAGGACGGCCCGGCCGAACAGGGCGACGCCGACCACGATGAGGACCATCGACACGATGATCGCGGCGAGTTGCATCTCAGGGCTCCTCGGGCCTGCGGGGAAGGGGACCCGCCGGTGCTCCGGCGACCCCGTCATTACTAAGCGGTAACTTACTCAGTCCTTCGAGATTACCCCGCATCCCGCCTCGCACTGTAGCCAGGCACTCGGTGATCTGTGTCGCTGAGGGGAGGCCGGGTGGGTCACTTCGGCGTGGCGGGGGTGGTCCGGCCGGTGGTCCGCCCGGGGGCATCCGCCGGCCGTTCCGTGTCGCCCGCTCGCCCGCTCGCCTGCTCGCCCGCTCGCCCGCCCGGTCGTCCGCCCGCCCGCGCGACGCGCCGCCCGCAGCAACCACCCGGCACCCTCCGGCACCCTCCGGCACCCTCCGGCACCCTCCGGCACCCTCCGGCACCCTCC
>NZ_JBHYUG010000021.1:103718-104002 GCF_042749375.1 Streptomyces sp. NPDC059477
CGGACCCACCCCGGCCCCTGCCGAAGCCTCTCGGACACTGGGGATCCCTCCGCGGGCCGGCGGGCCGGCCGGCCGGACGGACGCGCCCGCCGCGCCGAGACATCCCCAGTATTCATCACAAATCATGACATTCGGCTTAGTTTGTGCAGGTGTTCTACGGGATCGCCGCGGCCGTGGCCGCACTCCTGCTCGCCGCTCTGCTCTCGGCGCTGCTCCGCCCGCTCGCGCTGCGGTGCGGGCTGCTGGAGCGGCGTCGGCGGGCGCGGCCCCGGCCGCTGCTCGGC
>NZ_JBHYUG010000022.1:0-1275 GCF_042749375.1 Streptomyces sp. NPDC059477
GGGGGGGGCCCCCGACGGCCCCGCGCCCCGGTCCGGCCACCGTCACCATGCGGGCATCCGTCCTCGTACGGGGACCGTCGCCATGCGGGCACCCGTCCCCGTACGAGCGCCCGTCCCCGTACGAGCGCCCGTCCTCATACGAGCGCCCTCCGCCCCGCCGCGCCGCCACACTCACCTCGCCTCAGCCGACGAACTCGCGTGCCAGCCGCTCGCCCTCACGGACCGCCGCCGGGTGGTCCTCGATCGGGGTGACGGTGGAGTTCTTGAAGAGGATGTAGGTGACCCCGGACGCGGTGCCGCCGTGCCGGGGGTCGGGGTCGATGCCCAGTTCCCGGGCGGTGGCGTAGGAGGCCTCGCCGATGAGGTCGCGCGGTCCCCGGTCGCCGACCACGGCGTAGCGCACCCGGTCGCGGTAGACGACGGCGGCGACGGTCCCGGCCCGCACCCCGTCGTCACCGTGGTCCCAGATCGCGCTCGGCACGGGTACGACGACGTAGGGCAGTTCCTCGGAGTTCAGGGCCTGTCCGTCGGACTGCGGGAAGGCGGTGTGGGGCGAGAAGTACGGGTCGGTACGGGCGTTGCAGTGGCGGCCCGCCCGCCCGTCGCAGTCGATGTCCATGTCCGCCTTCCAGAACACGGCGCCGTGGGTGCCGCAGACCGGGACGCGGGCGCGGGTGCCGCCGTCGGTGCGGTAGCGGCCCCGGGAGACGGGCGTGCAGTCGCGTACCCGGGCGAGCAGGGCGGCGGCGGAGACCGCGCCCTCGCCCGGTACCGCCAGGATGTGCCGCGAGGGCGGTCCGGACACGGACGCCGTGGCGGTGGGGGATGTCGTCGGGGCGAGCAGGGCGGCACTCGCCACGGCGAGGGTCAGCGACTGGACACGCACGATAGGGGCCTCTCCTCGGATCTGACGGACACTCAGGCCCTATCTGACGCCCTTTCCGATCACGAGGCCACTAACGGGGGCCGGACGGTGCACCTCCGGCGTGTCCCGGCGTGTCGTGAGGCCTGTGCGGCGTGTCGCCATGCCTGGGGGAGGTTTCTTCCGGGGCGACCGGGGGCGGGGGCCCGAGCCACTGTCGACTCCGGCCCCCGGCCGCCCGCGCCGGCGCGGTGACAGCGACGACAGCGGTCCGCGCCATCGGCGTGGTCTCACCCCGTGTGCGGGGGAGTTGGGGGGGGGGGGGGGTCAGCCGACGTAACACCCGGCGGTGGAGACCCAATGCACCCCCGCCGCGGGCGGACCCCCGGGGGCACGCGCGCGGCGCCCGCCCC
>NZ_JBHYUG010000022.1:1285-14141 GCF_042749375.1 Streptomyces sp. NPDC059477
GCGGGGCGCCGGGGGGCGGGCCCCGCCCCCACTGGCGACCCCGCCCCCGGCCCCCCCGCGCGGCCGGGTTTACCGCGACCCCTGCGCTCGGCGCAATCGGCGTGAAAACACCCGTTATCCGGGCGAGATCGGCCGTGAGGGCCTTCAGCATACGTAACCCCGGGCGATGCTCACCAATGGCACCCGGACGTCGGCCGAACCTCGATCGAACTCCGACCGGACGCCGACCGCAGGGCAATCCCCCCTTGATGTGATCCCGTCAGGCGCGCAGAATTGGTCCGGACCATTGCAACCGCCCTGGGAGGCATCACCGTGCGACGCGCCCCCGTTCCCGCCGTGCTCGTCTGCGGCACCCTTCTGCTCGTGACCTCCTGTGCCTGGGGCGGTGCGGAGGAGAGCGGTGAGAGCCCACCCGGGGCACCGGCCGGGGTCACCGCCGACGCCGGCAGCGCGACCAGTGTGCATGTGATGTGGAACGAGGTGTCGGCCGAACCCCCCATCACCGAGTACGAGATCTACCAGGGCTCGACCAAGGTCAAGGAGGTCGACGCCGACGAGCACATGGTGGACGTCGTGCAGCTCAAGCCCTCCACCACCTACACCTTCACCGTCCGCGCCCGCGACGCCGAGGGGCGGCTCAGCGACCCCAGCATTCAGGTCGAGGCGACCACCCCGGCGGCCGGTCCCGCCGACGACTCCCCGCCCACCCGTCCCGGCACGACCAGCGGACAGGTGACGGGGAGCCAAGCGGTGCAGTTGCAGTGGGGAGCGTCGAAGGACAACCAGAAGGTGGTGTCCTACGACATCTTCCAGGGCGATACAAAGATCCACAGTGTGGGCGGGACCCAGACCGCGGCCGTGGTCACGGGGCTGCGGCCGAGCACGGACTACTCCTTCACGGTCAAGGCGCGGGACGCGGCGGACAATGTCTCGCCCGCCGGGAACGCCGTACGGCTGACCACGGCGGCCGGGGACGACAGCGGACAGGGCACCGCGCCCACCGACTTCACCGCGACCACGCGGCTGGTCGACGGGGCCTACAACATCTCACTGACCTGGATGCCGCCCGCGGTGGACGGGGTGATCTCCGAGTACCAGATCCAGCTCGACGGACAGTCCGCGACCTCGCTCGTGTGGGGCGCCAAGCCGCCCGAGGGGCTGTCGACCTACAGCTTCTACATCGGGGAGAAGGCCGGTGAGACGCACAAGGTGCGGCTGCGGGCCAAGCTGCCGGACGGGACGTGGGGCGGGTACTCGGCCGAGCGGACGGTGACCACCGGGGAGGATGACGGGGAGTCCTGAGGGGGGCGCTCGTCCGGGGCGGTGATCGGGCGCGGTGATCCCGGGCGGGCGATCAGCCCTCCCCGGCTCGGATCGGCGGCGGGCGGCATCACGGAGGGCGCGGAGGGTTCGGAGGTCGCGGAGGGTTCGGAGGGCCCAGCTGGCCCGGACGGCGGAATCCGTCACCTGCCCGGGTGCGGCCGGAGTGCGGGCGGCGGCCGGGCGGCATTGGCTGCCTCTGAGGCGCACGGGCGTTTCCGACCTGGCGGCGCTAGGGATGTACCGCCGACCGTGCCACTGGAGGACAGACCCATGCGCATCCGCCGGCAACTCCTGCGCTCCGGCCCGCTCGTGGCCGCCGCCGCCCTGCCGTTCGCGCTGGCCGCCGGGCCGGCCGCCGCCGCGAACGGCATCTCCGTGAGCACCTCGGGGTCCTCGGTGTCGGTCACCACCGCCGTGTGCACCCAGATGAGCGGCAGCTGGGGCAATGCCTCGCTGATCAACAGCGCCCAGACGAACTTCGCCCAGGGCCGTCAGATCGCCCTCACCGGCACGTCGAACCTCCAGTCGGCCGCCTGGTCCAATGTCACGCCCGGCACGTACACGGTCGCCGTCGTGTGCGCGGGCGGCAACACCGCGGGCACCCAGTCGGTGATCGTCTCCGCCCCGGCTTCACCGACCATCTCCGCGACCTCCTCGGCCGCCGCCTCGGCCCCCGCTTCCGCCTCCGCCTCCGCCTCGCCACGCGGTGTGCTGGGCGGTGTCGGCGGCGGCATCAAGAACTACGGGACGCTGACGCTGGTCGCGGGCGGGGTGCTGGTGGGCGCCGGGGCGATCGCGGCGGGCTGGTTCCTGCGCAGGCGGTCGAAGCCGTACCGGCTCTGAACGGCCGGCCGACCGGGGCGCCCGCCCAGGTCGCGAGGTCACCGAGGTCGCCAAAATCACCAGCATCCCCAAAATCACCGGGATCACCAGCATCACCGGGATCACCGGGGTCACCGGGGATGGCGCTCCAACTCCTCCAGCGCGTGCGTCAGCCACCGCGTCCAGAAGGTCTCCAGGTCGATGCCCGCGCGCAGGACCAGATGCTGGAGCCGGTCCTGGGCGGTGTCCTTGTCCGGCGGGAAGTCCCGCTCCTCGATCTCCGCGTACCGCGCCGGCACGCCCTGATGCAGCTCCAGATGGCGGCGCAGGTCGGCCTCCAGACCGTCCGTGCCGACCACGGCCGACGCCCGCAGCCGCAGCAGCAGGGGGTCGCGCATCGGCCTGGGGTCCTGGGGCGCGGCGGTCCAGGGCGAGTTCGGCGCGGCCGGCGGGCAGTACCTCGTAGGACTTCTTCTGGCCGCGCGCCGGCTGCTCGCCGGGCAGGGCCCGGATCAGCCCCTCGGCCTCCGGTTTTCCCAGCTCGCGATGGATCTGCTGATGCGTCGCCGACCAGAAGTAGCCGATCGACCTGTCGAACCGCCGAGTCGGTTCGAGCCCCGAGGACGGCTTTTCGAGCAGGGCGGTGAGGATCGCGTGCGGGAGTGACATGCGGTCGTCCTAGGGACGGCGCCGGGTGCCGCTCCGGGGTATCAGGGGCGTACGCCATCGCCGGGCGCCCACGCCTCGGCGGATGAGATAGCCCTCGGAGCCCATGATCTCGACCCCGTCGTAGCCGGCCGTACGGGCGAGGCGGGCGAGCCGGGCGGCGCGGGCGTAGTCGTCGATGGTCCGCTCGATGTCGGCGTCGGTCAGCTCGCGCGGCGGGTGGGGCTGATGGACGCCCGGAGCGGGCTGGGGGCGACCAGGTGGGGGTGGTGGGCGTATCGGCCGAAGTGCAGGATCTGCATCGCTATCCGGCCGCCCGCGCGGTGCACGGCGTCGGTGATCTCGCGGTGCTCCGCCGCCTCCGCCCCGGTGGTGGGTTTGGCGCCGCCCGCCCAGGGCCGCCCCTCCTCGTTGGGCGCGATGCCCCCGGTGACGATCAGGCACACTCCCCCGCGCGCCCTGGCGGCGTAGAACTCCGCCAGGCGTGTGAAGCCGCCCTCGGCCTCCTCCAGTCCTAGGTGCGTCGAGCCCATGAGGACGCGATGGGGCAGGGTGGTGAACCCCAGGTCGAGCGGGCTCAGCGGATCCGGGCAACGGCTCATGGGCCCCTCCGTGCGCGGTGTCATGCCCTCCCGGTCGGTTGTAGAGGACCGCGCACGGTTTATGCAGCTAGTTGCATAACAATCGCCGCTCCGGCCGGGGGCGCGTCCTGGGCCGCCGGGTGCCCGCCGCCCTCAGCGGTTCTCCAGCAGGACGTGCAGCTCACGCTCCTGATCGCCGGACGCGGTGGACAGTTCCCGTACCGCGAACAGGGAGTGCAGCGTCGTACGGAACCGGTCGATGGCCCAGTAGCCGCCCTGCACGTCCGCCGTCACGGACGCCGCCAGCCGGTCCGGCGGCGCCCCCGTGTCCTGGTGGGCGTCGGCCACGTCGAAGGTGCCCAGCCAGACCGCGGGCCGGGTCGCGTGGAGTTCCTGCGGTACGTCGTCGGCGCACCGGTCGGAGGTGAAGCACGCGCAGAGGGTGTCGAACACCACCCGGGCGTCTTCCTTGCTGCACCCGCTGATCTCGACGGAGACGGATTCCGGGTGCGAGGCCGCTGCGTTCATCGCGACCGCTCTCCTTCCCTTGGCCAGGTGACCCGCCGCTTCCTTCCGGCAGGTGGCCACCGTCGGCCCTGGTACTGGCCCTGGCGCCGGCCGCGGACGGCCGAGCCCACTGTCCAGGTAAGCACCGGCGCGGGCAGAGCACCACCGAGGCACCGGTACCGGGGTGCCCGTCGCGCCGCCCCGGGCCGCCCGCGCCCGGTGTGCTTCGCTGGTGTCGGGCGCCCGGCGAATCGCGGGACGGGCGCCGAGGTGTTGAGGGATGGTGGAGAAAGGCCGAGGAGGCCCGAGCGAAAGGGCGGGGCGCGCTACGACAGGGGAGTCGGCACGGGGGACGTACGTGCCGTGACACAGGGCTAGGGCGGTGCGTGATGGATGCACGAGGGTCGTCGGTCACCGGAGGTGACGAACCGGGCCGCGGTACGGGGCGGCCCAGCGGGCTGCTGGACGTGCTGGGCGTGGCCTCGGTGGTGCTGGACGCCGAGGGGCGCATCGTGCTGTGGAGCCCGCAGGCCGAGGAGTTGTTCGGCTACTCCGCGCGGGAGGCGCTCGGCCGGTACGCCGCCCAGGTGATGGTCCACGAGCAGCATCTGGACCTGGTGGTGAAGCTCTTCGCGGACGTGATGGCCACCGGCGAGGGCTGGGCGGGCGCCTTCCCGGTGCGGCACAAGGACGGCAGCACCCGCCTGGTGGAGTTCCGCAACATGCGGCTGACGGACGACCGCGGGAAGGTGTTCGCCCTCGGGCTCGCCGCCGACCAGGGCACGGTACGGCGGCTGGAGCGGGACGTGGCGCTGTCGACGCGGGTCGTCGACCAGTCGCCCATCGGCATCGCCGTGCTGGACACCACCCTGCGCCATGTCTCGGTGAACCCGGCGCTGGAGCTGATGGACGGCATCCCGGCCGAGGCGCATCTGGGGCGGACCCTGCGCGAGGTGCTGCCGTTGCTGGACGCCGAGGCGCTGGAGACCGCGGCCCGCCGGGTGCTGGCCACCGGCCGCCCGGTCGTCGACCGGTCCGTCACCGGCCGTACGCCCGCCGATCCGGACGAGGACCACGTCTGGACGGCGTCGCTGTACCGGCTGGAGGACGCGGTGGGCACCGCGCTGGGCGTGGCGCTGTCGCTGGTGGACATCACCGAGCGGCACCGGGCGGGTGTGGAGGCGGAGGCCGCCCGGCGGCGGCTCGTGGTGATCGCGGACGCGTCGGCGCGTATCGGCACCACGCTGGAGCTGGACCGCACGGCCCGGGAGCTGGCCGATGTGGCCGTCCCGGAGCTGGCCGACATCGCGGCGGTGGATGTGCTGGACGCGGTGATGGAGGGCCGTCGCAGCAGACTGGGCCCGGCCGAACCGGCGGTGATCAGGGCGCTCGCGGTGCGCGCGGACGGCGAGCGGGACGCGCTGGCGGCGGCCGATCCGCCGGGTCAGGTGGCGCGCTACGCACCGGACCGGCTGGTCACCGAGTGCGTCCGCACCGGGCAGCCGGTGCGGGTGGCGTATGTGAACGACGACGCTCTGCGGCGGATCGCCCGCTCCCCCGAGGCGGCGGTCCTGCTCTCGCGCGCGGGCGTGCACTCGTATCTCGCCGTGCCGCTGATCGCGCGCGGCGAGGTGCTCGGTGCCCTGGACCTCAAACGCACCCGCAATCCGCTGCCGTTCAGCGAGGACGATGTGCTGCTCGCCCGGGAGCTGGCGGCCCGCGCGGCCGTGCAGATCGACAACGCCCGCTGGTACCAGAACGCCCGGGACACCGCCCTCACCCTCCAGCGCAGCCTGCTGCCCAGCCATCCGTCGGTCACCGGCGGCCTGGAGGTGGCCTCCCGCTACCAGCCGGCCGGGGCGGCCACCGAGGTGGGCGGCGACTGGTTCGACGTGATCCCGCTGGAGGGCGGGAGAACCGCGCTGGTCGTCGGCGATGTGATGGGCAGCGGGATCAGCGCCGCCGCGACCATGGGCCGGCTGCGCACCGCGACCGCCACCCTCGCCCCGCTCGGCCTCGACCCCGCCGTCCTCCTGGCGCACCTCGACCGGATCACCGCGGGCCTGAAGCACTCCATCGCCACTTGTCTGTACGCGGTCCACGACCCGGCGCTCGGTCGCTGTCTGATCGCCAACGCCGGGCATCTGCCGCCCGCGCGGACCCGGGTCGGGCACCGGCCGGAGCTGCTCGACCTGCCGACGGGGGCGCCGCTCGGCGTCGGCGGGGTGGCGTTCTCCACCACGAGCTTCGACTTCGCCCCGGGCGACCGGCTCGTGCTCTACACCGACGGCCTGGTCGAGACCCGCAGCCACTCCCTCGACGAGCGCCTCGACACCATGCTCGGCCTGCTGGAGGATCCCGCGCGCCCGCTGGAGGAGGTCTGCGATCTGCTGGTGCGCACCCTGCACCAGCAGGACAACCACGACGACGTGGCGGTGCTCGTCGCGCGGGCCCGCGAGGCGGGCTGAGCGCCGCCCGGCCCGCTCACCCGGGCAGGCCGCCGATCACGACATGCGCGTCGGTGTCCGCGCAGACGGCCACCTCGGCGGTGAGTCCGGCGCGGGTGTACGCGTCCACCGCGAGCGGCGCCTGACGCTCACTTGTCTCCGTCAGCAGCCGGCCTTCGGGGGCCAGCCACCGCGGGGCCCCGGCGGCGACGCGGCGCAGCACGTCCAGCCCGTCGGCGCCGCCGTCGAGCGCGGCCCGCGGTTCATGGTCCCGGGCCTCGGCCGGGAGCAGACCGACCTCGCCGGTGGGGACGTAGGGCACATTGGCCGCCAGGATGCCGACCCGGCCGCGCAGTTCACCGGGGAGCGCCGCGAACAGGTCGCCCCGGTGGACGCGGCCGTCGTGGGCGGCGACATTGCGGTGGGCGCAGCGCACGGCGACGGGGTCGATGTCGGCGGCGTGCAGTTCGACGCCGTCGAGGGCCGACGCCAGGGCGGCGCCGACCGCGCCCGAGCCGCAGCACAGGTCGACCACCACGCGCGCGTGCGGCACCCGGGCGAGGGCCTGTTCGACCAGGAACTCGGTCCGGCGGCGCGGCACGAAGACGCCGGCGGCCACGACGACCCGCAGGCCCCGGAACTCGGCCCAGCCGACGACGAGTTCGAGGGGCAGCCCGCTCACCCGCCGCTCGACCAGTTCGGCCAGTTCACCGGGGGTGCGCGCGGCGGCGAGGATCAGCGCGGCCTCGTCCTCGGCGAACACACAGCCTGCGGCCCGCAACGCGCTCACGACCTGCTCGGGGGTGGGCGCCGGAGAAGGGGAGGACGAGGAAGAAGTGGAGGAGGAGGGGAGCATGGGAAGTGCGGGAGCCTTTCGCGACACGAAGGGCGCTCCCGGCGGCCACCGCCCTAGGGCCGGTGATCCGCGCCGGTTCGAGAAGTGAGCACCCCGGCTGACACAGCGGTGATGGGTCTCACCTCCTCGGTCGTACGGCCGGGTCCACCCGCGGCCGGAACGGCCACCATACACCTGCTCGATCGGCCGCCCACGGGCTCCTCGCCCGCCGGGCCGGGGCCTCGGCGGGCGCGGGAGCACCCCGGGTCGCGGGCATCGCCCGCCGTTCAGGACACGGCCATCGCCCGGTCCTCGCCCATGGGTTGCGGGGCGCGGGCCGCCATGAAGGCCGTGGTGCGGCGCAGCCGGAAGCCCAGGTGCTCGTAGAGGCGTATCGCGTTCGTGTTCGCGGCGCCCGTGTGCAGGAACGGGGACTCGCCGCGGGCGCGGATGCCGTGGGCGACGGCGAGGACCAGCCGGGTGGCGAGGCCCTCGCCGCGGGCCGACGGGTCGGTGCAGACCGCGCTGATCTCGGTCCAGCCCGGCGGGTGCAGCCGCTCCCCCGCCATGGCGACGAGCCGGCCCTCGCGGCGGATGCCGAGATACGTGCCCATCTCGATCGTGCGGGGCAGGAACGGGCCGGGCTTGGTGCGCTCGACCAGGTCGGTCATCTCGGGCACGTCGGCGGGGCCGAGGACGATCGCCTCGGGGTCGGGGGCGGTGATCACCCCGTCGTCGACGAGCTGGACGCCGTCCGCGTGGAAGACGATCTCCCAGCCGTCCGGGATGGGCCCCTGCCGGCCGAGGAGGGGGATGTCGGCGCCGGGCCCGGCGAGCGCCGCGAGGTCCGCCCAGTCGTCGGGGCCCAGCTCGTCGGGCAGGGCGAGCCAGGGCGAGACGTCGACCGGGTAGCGCAGGATGCGGCCCCGGCCCTCCGCGAAGTGGGCATGCGGGCCGGTCAGCGCGGCGAGGGCCGGGTTGTCGAGTATGTGCGGGGGTTCGTCGCGGGTCACCGGGACACCTCGATCACGACCTTGCCGCGGGAGTGCCCTTCCTCGACCACGCGCAGCGCGTCACCGGCCCGCTCCAGCGGGAACGTCTCGGTCACGTGCGGGTCCAGGGTGCCGTCGACCACCAGGGCGGCGACCGCCTCCAGGACGGCCCCGGTGCGGGCGCGGGCCACCCGGGCGCCGCCGAGCCGCTCGGCCTCCTCGGGCCGGACCGCGGCGGTGATCAGTTTCGTGCCGTCGGCCGTCAGCTTCGCGGCCTCCTCGAACACCTCGCCGCCGACCAGGTCGAAGATGCCGTCCAGGCCGTCGGGGGCGGCGGCCCGCACCCGCTCGGGCCAGCCCGGTCCGGACGGCACGTGGACCGCGCCCAGGGAGGTGAGCAGTTCCTTCTTGCCCTCGCTGGCCAGGCCCAGCACCTTCAGTCCGGCGCCGTGGGCGATCTGCACGGCGGCCACGCCGACCCCGCCGCCCGCGCCGGTCACCAGCAGGGTCGCGCCGGAGGGCAGACCCAGTTGCTGGACGCCGTCGTACGCGGTGGCGGCGGCCACCGAGAGGGTCGCGGCGGCGGTGAAGGACAGTGCGGCGGGCTTGTGCGCGGTCTGGCCCTGCGGGAGGACGGCGTACTCGGAGTAGCCGCCCCCTACGGCCGACCCGAACACCTCGTCCCCGACGGCGAACCCGGTGACGTCCGCGCCGGTCTCCACGACCACGCCGGAGACCTCGCCGCCGAGGATGGCCGGCAGTTCGGCGGGCGCCGTGCCCGAGCCGCGATAGCCGTTACGGATCTTGTAGTCGACCGGGTTGACCCCGGCCGCGCGCACCGCGATCAGCAGCTCACCGGGACCGGGGACCGGCCGGTCCACGTCGACGAGCGCCTCGGTCTCCGGACCGCCGTACCGGGTGAAGACGTATGCCTTGGGCATGATGGCTCCCACTCTTTCCACTGTCGCCGGGGGCAGATGATCGGGTGCCCCCGGATCGGGCACCTCGGGCAAGGAAGATCGCGGTCCACCTATTCCCTGGCGGAGGGAGTGTTCATACGCGTTTAATGATGAGGGATCCGTTTGAGTCACCCCATATGTCCGTTCTTGTGGGCGCAAAGCGGCGGTGTACGGGGTACCAGTTCCATAGAGCCACTCGCACGCGTGACGGCGAGGAGGTCGACATGCGAACCCGGGTGCGTGGCTGGCGGTGGCGGTCCAGTCCGCTGCGCCGCCGGTCGGATGTGATCGAGGCGTGGGCCCTGGTCGTGGTCGCCGTGCTGCTGTTGCTCGGCGCGCCGCTGGCAGGGGCCGCGACGGGCTGGTGGGCGTACGGCGACGCCCACGCGACGGTGGCGGCGCAGCGGGCGGAGCGGCATCTGGTGCGCGCGGAGGTGATCGCCGCCCCGCAGCGGGCGCTCCCCTCGATCGGGACCGGTACGGCGACCGACCCCTACCGCGCGACGGTCCGCTGGACGGATGCGGCCGGCCGGCCGGAGACCACGGCTCTGCGGGTACCGGCGGACGTCCACCGCGGGGACACCGTACGGGTGTGGCTCGACCGGCAGGACCGCAGCGTCGGCCCGCCGCCGGACGCCTCGATCGTCGTCCAGCACGCGATCACCCTGGGCGTCTGCGCGAGTGGCGGCACCGCGGCGATGGTCCTTTTGGGCTGGTCCGCCGTACGCCGGATCACCCTCGCCCACCGCTTGTCGGAATGGGAACGCGACTGGGCCCGGACCGAGCCGGAGTGGACTCGGCGGTGGGCTTGAGCGGGGGGATGTCGGCGGTCTCCCGCGGGGGGAGTGGCGCGCGGGGTCGGTGATGCCTGTGGTCACCCCGGTGAGCGGTGGCCCTCGCGGTGCGGGGCCGATATGGCCGATGCCGCTCTCCGATGACGACGATCTTCGATACCGATCTTCGATACCGATCTCCGGTTCCGACGCCTGGTCCACCGACGGCACGCGGCGCCGGCGGCGGGCCGCGCCTTCGCGAACGCGCCGCCCTCGGCCCGTGCCTCCGACGGATCATCCTGTCGGCGCCCGCCGCACCGGGACGGCACCACCCCCTCGCGGCCTGCGCGACGGAGATCCCCGGCACCACCCCGGACGGCCCCACACCCTGGTGGGCCGGCCCGCCGCGTGTCTACGGTGTGATCACCCTCGTACCGTCTTGTGAAGGTGACCCCGTATGGCCCTGTTCGATCTGCCCCTGGACGAGTTGCGTGACTATCGCAGCGGCTCTGTCGCGCCCGTGGACTTCGATGCCTTCTGGGCCAAGACGCTCCAGGAGGCGCGGGAGCATGATCTGGACGTGCGGTTCGAGCCGGTGGAGAGCGGGCTGGTCACCGTCGAGGTGTACGACGTGACCTTCGCCGGGTTCGGGGGGCACCCGGTGAAGGGCTGGCTGACCGTGCCCGCGACGGCCCGCGAGCCGGTGCCGCTGGTCGTGGAGTTCGTCGGGTACGGCGGCGGGCGCGGGCTGGCGCACGAGCATCTGCTGTGGGCGTCGACGGGCCGCGCGCACTTCGTGATGGACACCCGGGGCCAGGGCAGCGCCTGGGGCGGGGGCGGGGCCACCCCGGACCCGGTGGCGGGCGGTCCCGCCTTCCCCGGTTTCATGACCCGGGGTATCGACGCGCCGGAGAACTACTACTACCGCAGGGTCCTCACCGACGCCGTACGGGCGGTGGAGGCGGCCCGCGCGCATCCGCTGGCCGACGCCTCCCGGACGGTGGCGCTGGGCACCAGCCAGGGTGGTGGCATCACGGTGGCGGTGGGCGCGCTGGTCCCGGACCTGGTGGCGATCGCGCCGAACGTGCCGTTCCTGTGCGACTTCCCGCGGGCGACGACCCTCACGGACCGGCATCCGTACCGCGAGATCGCGCTGTGGCTCAAGACGCACCGGGGCCGCACCCAGGACGTGCTGCGCACCCTCTCGTACTTCGACGGGGTGCACTTCGCCGCCCGTGGCCGGTCCCCCGCGCTGTTCTCGGCGGCCCTGGAGGACCAGACCTGCCCGCCGTCGACCGTCTTCGCGGCGTTCAACGCGTGGGCGCACGACGACAAGGCCATCGAGGTGTACGAGTTCAACGACCACGAGGGCGGCGGCCCGTACCAGGAGGCGGTCACGATGCGCTGGCTGCGGTCGTACGCCTGACGTGGTCCGTGGGCGGGCGCTTCCTCGGTGCCGGGGCGGTGGCGCGGGCACGCGAGGTCCGGGGCGCGGGCGGGGACCCGGTCCGCAGGCTTTCGGCCATGCTGGCTTCGGTGGGGCGTTCGGTCCGGGCAATCCGGAGGCGGGGGTCTCGGTGGGCTATGTCATGAACCGGATGGGCCCGCGCATCGCCGGTGATCCACGAAAGTTGTCGCTGGTCAACGCCGTGTACAGGGCGTTGTAACAATTCATGGCCGTGGGCGGACCGTCCGGTTTCGGCCGAACCTCCCAACCACTCTTCCTCGGTGATTCGGGCCGGTGCTAGATCTGGTGGCGCAATGAGCCCGCACGGCTACGGCAAGTCACCACCAGGAGGGCACGGCATGGCCTGCACCACCCCGCACGACCACCTTCGGGGCGAGGCCCGGCCCCTGTACCGGAAAATAGCGGCGGCACTGCTCGGGGAACTGCGCGACGGAACGATTCCCCCGGGCGAACGGCTGCCGGGGGAACGGCAATTATCCGAACATTTCGGCGTGAGCAGGGAGACCGTCCGCCAGGCCCTGGAGGTGCTGCGCCGCGAGGGCCTGGTCGCCACGGACCGGCGGGGCAGCCATGCCACGCTGCCCGGGGCGCCGGTCGAACACCCGGCCGCGCTCGCCTTCCCGGTGGGCATCCGGGCGCCAGGCGGCTCCGACCGGGCCACGGTGACCTGGGAGGTCCCCTCGCCGGAGCACGCGAGAGCGCTGGGGCTCGACCCGCACCGGCCGACCCTGGTCCACCGCTACGAGTCCGCGGGCGCCGACGAACACGGCCGGCGCACGGCGATCACCTCGTTCTCGGCGGTGGCGCTGTCGGAGGTGGCGGAGCTGGCGCGCTACCGCGACCGGACCCTGGTGAGCGACTCGGCGCAGCTGCGCCGGGTCTACGACTGGATGCGGCAGGCCGGTCTGGCGCTGCACCACCGGGACGCGATCACCCCGCTCGACGACATCCCGTCGATGCGGGTGACCCGGCTGGTGCACGATCAGCACGCCCGGCCGCTGGAGATCACGGATCTGCTGGTGGACGCCCGCAAGGACGCGCTGGTCTACGAGTTCACGGTGCCCGCGGCGGGCTGAGCCACGGGCCGGGCGGCCCGCACCACCCGGGCCTGCCGGCCCAGCGCGAGCAACCGTCCGTCGGCGGCCCAGACGGCGCTGTCGTCGACGGCCCAGGCACCGTCGGCGCGCTCGGTGCGGATCCGCACCAGCGCCGGTGCGCCGTCCGCGCCCGGGGTCAGGGCGTCGGTGAAGTGCACGGTCAGTTCGGCGGTGGGGACGGGGCGAGGGGTGTGCCAGCGGGCGTAGAGGGCGGGCGGCAGGACATCGGTCAGGGTGGCGACGGCCGCCGCGTCCAGCGTCCGTCCGTCGGTGAACCGCACCCAGGCGGTGAGTTCCGGCCCCACCCCCCCCCCCCCCCCACCCGCCGGCGGGGGGGGGCCCCTCGCCCCCCACCCCCCCCAAACACACACACCCCCGAGCGCTGG
>NZ_JBHYUG010000022.1:14151-30990 GCF_042749375.1 Streptomyces sp. NPDC059477
GGTGTACCGGACCCAGGCCGAGTGTTGCGCGCGCTCCCCGCCGCCCAGCGGCCGGTCGGCGGTGGCGGGCCGGATCTCCAGCTGCCGCGCGAACGGCACGAAGCCGGCGGGCAGTTCGAGGACGGGGCAGTCGTCCGGTCCCGGCACATCGGGCGCCGGGCGGCCCGCGTACGACGGTCCGGGCCGGTCGGGTCCGAACAGGGCCGTGCCGAGCACCACCGGCGCCCCGCCCTGGTGCCCGGTGAACTGACAGGCGACGGTGCGGCGCCCGGCCGCGGGGGCGGTGCCGGAGAAGTGCAGCGGGCCGACGTCGACGGGCGCGAGAAAGTGTGTGGTCAGGGTACGGACCGGGCGGGCGTCCCCGGCGAAGCGGTCGCGCACGGCGGCGAGGGCGAGGGCGGCGACATGGCCGCCATGAGCGCCGTCCCAGGACCACCACAGGGGGTCGATCCGGGTCTGGACATCAGTCGTCAAGGTCACGGACCCACCGTAACGTCATGAGTTGGAAAATCAAACCCTGTCCGATCTGCTATCGCCCCTCAATGGGCCCGCGCCACCACCATCCGCACCCGAGGACTGCCGTCCGCGCGCCGGCCGAACTCGGGCAGCGGCGTCAGTTCCACCTCGAACCCGGCCCGGGTCAGCTCCCGGCGCACGTCGGCCAGCCGGAAGGCGCGGTAGTACATGACGAACGGAGGCCGCCACAGCGCATTGCGCACCCGCATCACGGCGTCGAGGCCGGCCAGCTTCCAGTACCCGGCGGACGCCGGGCGCGGCGGCGCGATCAGCGGGAAGACGAAGCTGCCCCCGGGCCGGAGCACCGAGCGGACCTGGCTGAACAGTCCGGGCAGTTCACTCGGCAGGAAATGGCCGAAAGCCCCAAAACTGACGACGAGATCGAAGGCGGGCGCGAACGGCAGCGCGCGGGCGTCGGCCCGCACCCAGGACACCCTCGGGACGGCGGGCCAGGCACGGGTTCGCGCCACGTCGAGCATCCCGGCGCTGAAGTCCACGCCGGTCACGCTGCGCCCGCACACCCGGGCCAGCACCTCGACCCCGGCACCCGTCCCGCAGCACAGGTCGAGGCCGTCGACGTACCCGCCGGAAGCGGCCCCGGTCCGGGCCAGCGCGGCGGCCACGGCGTCGAGGACCGGCTCGGGGGTGCGGAACGGCGTGTGATCGAACTTCGGGGCGAGCAGGTCGTAGCCGTGCTCGACGGAGGACAGCGCCTGGACGGCGAGTTCACGGGCGGTGGGGCCCTCGGGGCGGAACATCCCGGTCACCTCGGGGAGAGGCGCGTGCCGCGCCGGTCGAGGACGGCGAGGGCGCGGTCGCACCAGCGCAGATTCTCCCGCTCGAAGGCGATGCCGCCCATCAGCGTGAGATACGGGCCGACCCGGTCGGCCGTGCGCAGGTAGTCGTCCTCGTCACGGCCGTCGAGCAGCCGTTCGCGGACCTGTTCGAAGCGGTCGAGTCTGCCGCGCGCCCACGTCCTGCGCTCCTCGATCAGCTCGCGGGTGGCGGCCGGGTCGGCGTCGTCCATGGCCTGGATCTTGATCATGAGTTCATCGCGCAGGGCGGTGGGGCGCCGGGTGGGCGCGACGGCGAAGGCCCGCAGTTCCTCGCGCCCGGCCTCGGTGAGGGTGAACATCCGTTTGTCCGGGCGCCGCTCCTGGCGCACCACCCGGGCCCGGATCAGGCCGTCCCCGGCCAGCCGCTCCAGCTCCCGGTAGAGCTGCTGCGGGGTCGCGGGCCAGAAGGAGGCGGACGAGACGTCGAAGATCTTCGAGAGCTGATAGCCGGACGCCTCGCCCTCCAGGAGGGCCGCCAGGACGGCGTACTTCACAGACATGCGGACACGCTAGCAGCAGGTGATTATTCCCATCCGCACCTAATCAAAGAATTAATTATGCCCACCCTGACTGCTCGCGACGGCTTGATCTCGCCCCCGGATTCCGGCGTGGCCGCCCGCCGCCCGTCCCGGGACGGTTGGATGGCGGCATGACCAGCGACGAGGACGACGACCGCCTGATGCGGGTCAACCGGGCCAACTGGGACGCGCGGACTCCCGTACACCTGACCAGCCGGTTCTACGGGGTGGACGAGGGCGGCGATCCGGCGCGCTGGTTCGCCCCGTTCGAGTGGGAGGACCTCGGGGACCCGGCCGGGCGGGACGTGCTGCATCTCCAGTGCCATCTGGGCACCGAGACGCTCGCCTTCGCCCGGCGCGGGGCCGCGAGCGTGACCGGGCTGGACTTCTCCGCCGCTTCGGTGACCGCCGCACGCGGGATCGCGGCACGGGCCGGGCTGGAGGTGACGTACGTGCGGGCCAATGTGTACGACGCCGTGGCGGCGCTCGGCGGGCGGCGGTTCGATGTCGTGTACACCGGCAAGGGCGCGCTGTGCTATCTGCCGGATCTGACGCGCTGGGCCGCGGTGATCGGGGAACTGCTGCGTCCAGGCGGGGTGTTGTACGTGGCCGAGTTCCACCCGCTGCTCAACGCCCTCGGGACGACGCCCGGTCCGGGCGAGGGGCCGGAGTTGCTGGTGCGCCGCGACTACCTCGCCGGGAGCGGGCCGGTGCGGCGGGACTCGACCTTCACCTACACCGACGGGCCCGCCGTCGAGGGCGCCACCGAGAGTTTCGAGTGGACGCACGGAATAGGAGAGGTCATCACCGCGTTGACGACAGCGGGACTGGGTGTCCGGCGGCTGCGGGAGAGCGAGGAGCTGCCCTGGCCGCGCTGGGCGCGGATGGAGCGCACCGCCACCGGATGGTGGCGCCTTCCCGAGCCACGCGTCCCGCTTCTGTACGGGCTGCTGGTGGGTCGCTGACGTTTCCCGCGGGATGCTCATGTACCCCATTCCACTGGCCGCTCATGGCCCGTGGTACAGTGCGAACAGCACTTGTGTTCGTCCCGTCGTGGACGCCGGTGTCTGTTCCGTCTGATCTTCTTTCTTTTCGCCGCTGAGTCGGCCGTATTCCCGGTTCCGGTCTCAGGGCTCTCCAGTTCCACCTCACCTCTCTGGTCCGGGGTGTGCTGTTCACCGCCGCCCGCAGGCGTGGCGCGCTTTCGAGCGCCCGGTCGCCTCCCTTCGCGGCACTCTCCCTCCCCTTCGCATGTCTCATGCCCGTGTCCTCGAAAGGACAGATCCATATGACCACCACCACACTCGAACACCCCCCGGTGGCACAGCCTCCGGTACGGCGGCAGCCCGCCCACCGGATCGCCGTCGGCGTCCTGGACATCGACGGCAACGGGAAGGCCCATCTGCGGGCCCAGGATCTGCTGCCCGAACCCGCCGACCCCGTCGTCTCCCCCGCCCTGATCCGCCGTCACGGACTGCGCAAGGGCGACTTCGTGGAGGGCCTGCGCGGTGAGCGGGGCGGCCTCACCGAGGTCGCGCTCATCAATGGGCACACCCCCGACGAGCTGCGCGAACGCCGTCACTTCCGCGATCTGACCCCGCTGCACCCGCGTACCCGGCTGCGCCTGGAGCACCCGGCGGCCGGACTCACCGGACGGGTCGTCGATCTGATCTCGCCGATCGGCAAGGGCCAGCGCGGGTTGATCGTCGCCCCGCCCAAGACCGGCAAGACCGTGCTTCTCCAGCAGCTAGCCGCAGCCGTCGCCGCCAACCATCCCGAGTGCCACCTGATGGTGCTGCTGCTCGACGAGCGCCCCGAGGAAGTCACCGACATGCGGCGCTCGGTACGCGGCGAGGTGTACGCCTCCACCTTCGACCGGTCGCCCAAGCAGCACATCGCGCTCGCCGACCTCGTCATCGAACGGGCCAAGCGGCTGGTCGAGGCGGGCGAGGACGTCGTGATCCTGCTCGACTCGCTGACCCGGCTGTGCCGGGCCCACAACAACGCGGCCACCTCCAGTGGCCGCACCCTCAGCGGAGGCGTCGACGCCGCCGCGCTGCACGGCCCGAAGCGGCTGTTCGGCGCCGCGCGGCTGGCCGAGGAGGGCGGCTCGCTCACCATCGTGGCCAGCGCGCTCGTCGAAACCGGCTCCCGCGCGGACGACTTCTTCTTCGAGGAGCTGAAGAGCACCGGCAACATGGAACTACGGCTGCACCGCGAGCCGGCCGCCCGCCGGGTGTTCCCGGCCGTCGACATCAACCGCTCCGGCACCCGCCGCGAGGAACTCCTCCTGCCCCCCGGCGAGTTGAACGCCATGCACGGGCTGCGCCGGGTGCTCCAGAACCGGGACGGCGAGGCCAACCTGGAGACCCTGCTGGAGCGGATGCGGGAGACGCCGGACAACGCGACCTTCCTGCGGCGGATCCGGCCGACGCTGCCGACGCTGCCGACGGGGTGAGGCGGGGCGGGGCGGGGCGATACGGGGGCGTCGGGAGTGGTCGGGGGTGGTCGGGGGGTGAGCCGGGTGCGCGTGCGTGGGCGAGGGGGGCTGGGCGCCTGTGACCGCCGGGAGCGAGCCGTTTGGCCCGAGCAGTCTCGCCGAGTCCCGCCCGGTGCCGCTCTGTGCCGCTTTGTGCCGCCCGGGAATGAGCCGGAGTGAGCCGGGCAGGCTGCGTCGGGAGTGCGTCGGCCTGGTGCGTGGTACGCCGGGCGCCCGGCGGATCCCTCCACCTGACCCCCGGCTTGATCCCCCGTCACTCCGACACGCCGGGGGCGTGCGGCATCCGGGTGCTCGCGTGGCCCGTTCGGACCTTGCAGCGCGGTGCTCGGCCCACAGCTTCCTACGTTGATCGTATGACGATCGGATTCTCCTCCCGGACGGCTTCGGTGTCCTGCGCGCTCTGCGTCGCGGGCGTCCTCGCTCTCGCCCCCGCCGCGCTCGCCGTACCGTCCGGCGCGGCTGCCGCGCGGCCCGGCGCTGATCCCCTCGGCCCCGGGCACAGCGCCACGGCCCCGCATCCGTCCCTGCTGTACCGGTCCGGCACACAGGTCCGCGCGCGGGCCGGCGCTCCCCGTATCCCGGATGTCTCCGCACTGTCATGGCTGGTGGCCGACGCCCGCACCGGTGAGGTGCTCGCCGCGCACGAGGCGCACCGCAAGCTGCCGCCCGCCAGCACCCTGAAGACCCTGTTCGCGCTCACCGTGCTGCCGGTGCTGCCCAGCGGCATCGAGCACGAGGTGGGCGACGAGGAGCTGCTGGACGTGGGGCCGGGCAGCAGCCTCGTCGGGGTCCGCGAGGGCGTCTCCTACCAGTTGGCGGACCTGTGGCGCGGGGTGTTCCTCAGCTCCGGCAACGACGCCGTGCGGGTGCTGGCCGGGCTCAACGGCGGCTGGTCGGCGACCGCCCGGCAGATGCAGGCCAAGGCGCGGACGCTGGGCGCCCGGGACACCCATGTGGAGTCGCCCGACGGGTACGACACGGAGGGCCAGGTGTCCTCGGCGTACGACCTGGCGGTGTTCGGGCGGGCGGGGCTGCGCAACGCGGACTTCGCCGGGTACTGCCGGACCGTCGAGGCGGACTTCCCCGGGGGCGGCGGCTGGACCTTCCCGATCCGCAACACCAATCGGCTGCTCACCGGCGACGACGGGGTGGCGGACTACCCGGGGCTGCTCGGCATCAAGAACGGCTACACCAGCAACGCCGGATACACCCTGGTCACCGCCGCCCACCGGGGCTCGCGCACGCTGGTCGTCACGGTGATGAACCCTCAGGACGGCGATCCCTCGGCGGTCTACGAGGAGGCGCGGTCGCTGCTGGACTGGGGCTTCGACGCGGCCGGGCGGGTGGACCCGGTCGGTTCGCTGGACGCGCTGCGGGCCGGGTCGCGGTCCGCCTCCGACCCGGCGTCGGTCCCGGTGGCCATGACCCGCGCCCCGGAGACCGGGCCGGGCTGGCCGGGGGCCCTGGCCATCGGGTTCGCGGCCTGTCTGGGCGCGGGCACGGTGGTGCTGGTGCTGCGGAGGCTGGGCATCCGGGCGGACTGACCGACCGGCAGCCACAGCAGCAGGCCCAGCGTGACCCAGGTGTAGAGGTTGCCGCCGAGGAAGCCGTCGACGCCGGAGGCGTCGTCGAACCACAGCCAGACGACGCTGGTGCACAGCACGGCGTACAGGGTGCCCGCGATCTTCCAGTGTCCGGCGCGGAGAAGGACCGCGAAGGACGGGAGCAGCCACACCAGATGGTGCACCCAGGTGATCGGGCTGATCAGACAGGCCGTCAGCCCGGTCAGCGCGAACGCGGCCCGCCAGTCACCGGCCGCCACCGCCCGCCGGGAGCGCCACGCCCACACGCCGAGCACCACGGCGACCGCGACCGCCCAGGCCGGGCGGCCGGTCTCGCCGAGCCGGGCGAGGACGCCCTGGAGGGACTGGTTGGAGACATAGTCGAGGCGTCCGACGCGGGTGGTGTCCCACATCGCCTCGGTCCAGTAGTAGCGGGAGGCGCCCGGCGCGATCAGCGCCGCCAGCCCGGTCGCCGCGGCGGCCACCAGGGTGGCGACGGCGGCGGCCCGCCGGCGCCCGGCGATCAGCAGCAGCCCGATGAAGACCGCGGGCGTCAGCTTGATCGCGGCGGCCAGTCCGATGCCGACGCCCGCCCAGCGGCTCCGGCCGTGCGCCAGCAGCCACATGTCGATCAGCACCAGCGCCAGCAGGATCACATTGACCTGGCCGAAGCTGAACGTGTCGCGCAGCGGTTCGTACAGGGCGAGGACACAGGCGGCCAGCGCGCAGCCGTACCAGCCGTAGCGGCGCCAGGCCCGGCCGGTGAGCAGCCGCAGCACCGCCAGGAGGGCGGCCAGGTTCAGCAGCAGGGCCAGCGCGATGGCGGTGCGCAGGCCGAACAGCGCCATCGGCGCCATGACGACCGCCGCGAACGGCGGATAGGTGAAGCCGTAAGCCGTCCCCGGCACCCGGTAGGCGTAGAGGGGGCCGCCGTCGTGCAGCCAGCTGTGCACGGTGCCGTGGTAGACGCGCAGGTCGAACCAGTCGCGCAGCAGCGGCACGGTCGCCGTGAAGAGGGTCACCGCGGCGATCAGCACGAGGACGAGGGCCAGGCGCCCGCGGTCGGTGCGGGGCGCCTTCGGCCGTGACCGTTGCCCTTGGCGTGGCCCTTCGATTCCGGCGGCACCGCCCTGGGCGCTCACGCGGTCCGTCCCACGACCGAGGTCTGCGCGGACTGGCGGGCCTGCCACAGCACCACGACGGCGAGCACCCCGCCGGACACCGCGAGGACCAGCTGGCCGAGATCGGCCGGGCCCCCGCTGGGCAGCACGGACAGCGCCAGTACGGCGGTGACGGCGGCCACCCGGTGGCGTACCGAGGTGCTGGGCGCGGCGGCGGCTATCAGGAACAGGCCCCACAGCGCGTACCAGGGGCGGATGGCCGGGCCGAACGCGGCGACGGCGGCCAGGCTCAGGCCGAGCGCGTACACCGGGCGGGGCCGCAGCCGTACCCAGATCAGGAGCAGGGCCACGGCGGTCAGGGCGAGGCCGAGCGCGTGCCAGGCCGGGACGGCGAGGGGGGCCAGATCGCTGCCGATCCGCTCCAGGAAGGCTTCGGTGGCGCGGCCGAGAAGGCTGGTCAGGGCCCAGTTCTGCGAGGAGACGGGGGTGTTGAGGGCGCCTATCCAGCCGTAGCCGGTGCCGGCCACGGCGGTCGCGGCGACCGTGGTGGCCGCGGCGGCGGTGGCGGTGGTGAGCAGCGCGCGGGCCGGGCTGCGGCCCTTGCGGATCTGGAGGACGACGACCGCGGCGAGCGCGAGCGCGGCCGGTGCCTTCACCAGCGCGGCCAGCGTGACCAGGACGGCGCCCAGGACCGGCCAGCGGCCCAGCGCGGCGACCAGGCCGAGGCCCATCAGGCCGAGCATCATCGCGTCGTTGTGCGCGCCCGCCACCAGGTGCAGCAGGACCAGCGGGTTGAGCGCGCCGAGCCACAGCGCGGCGGACGGGTCGGCGCCGCTGTGCCGGGCGAGGCGCGGCAGGGCGACGGCCATCAGGGCCACGCCGGCGAGCGCCAGCAGCCGCATGCCCATGAGCCCGGCGGGCAGTTCGCCGCGGGTGAGGCCGGACAGGGCGGAGGCGACGGCGAGGAAGACCGGGCCGTACGGGGCGGCCGTGTGCTGCCACACCGGGGACACCTCGTCGGCCAGCGGGCCGCCGAGCACGCTCGGGCCGTGGGCGTAGACGTCCAGTTGGGCGTCGACCATGGCGCCCTGGGCGAGATAGCTGTAGACGTCGCGGCTGAACAGCGGCGGGGCCAGCAGCAGCGGGGCCGCCCAGACGGCGAGCACCAGCAGCAGCGCGCGGGGCCGGGGCGGGCGCGGGCCGCGCACCAGGCGGCCGAGCAGCGCCCAGGCCGCGATCAGCAGGACGACGCCGAAGTACACGCCCACCAGGCCGAGGGCGGCGGTCGCCGAGGACGGGGCGAGCAGTTCGCGCACGGGCAGGGCTCCGGCCGTCTCACCGCCCGCCGCGAGAAAGGCGGTACCGGCCAGCCCGAGAGCCTGGCACCGGCGGAGATCGACGGGAAGAACCATGGCCAACACCCGGGCAGGATGTCAACGGCGGGTAGCCAGGAATCGACGCCGGTCGGGACGGGTGGGGGGCGGGGGGTAACAGATCGCTGCCGCTCGGGTGGGGGCGGGGCCGCTCGGGTGCGTGATCGTTGCTCTTCGGGTGCGGGCCGGTGGGGGCTGGTCGCGCAGTTCCCCGCGCCCCTGAGGGGCGCCCCTGCGGGGCAGCCCTGGGGGGGGAGCCTTGGGGGCGGCGGCACAGGCAACGGGCCGATGGCGCCGCCAGGTCTGGCGCGCCGACCCGCGCTCTGGCCCTCGGGCGCGGTGCCTCAGGTTGCTGAGGGGGTTCGGGTTCGCGGCGTGGTGAGGGGGGCCAGGGCGTGGGCCGGGTGTATGTGGCCGACCGGTCGGCCGCCGCCGAGCAGGGGGGCGCCCGCGAACTCGGTGAGCAGGGCCGGATCGACGCCCGCGCGGGCCAGCGCGGCGGCGGTGACCGGGCCCCGGGCGCGGCTCGCGCCGTCGGAGATCTTCACGGCGACGGTCCGGCCGTCGGGCAGGGCGGCCACCTGGACGCCCTCGTAGCCGTCCTTGGCGAGCAGTCCGGGCACGGCCCGCATCAGCGCGGCCACGTCCCGGCCGGAGCCGGAGGCCATCTCGGCGTGCTCGCGCAGCGCGTCGGCCACCCGCGCCTCGGGGGTGCCGGGCGCGGCGGTCACCATCCGGGCGGTGGCGCGGGCCAGCCCGTGCAGGGAGATCGCGAACAGCGGGGCGCCGCAGCCGTCGACCGTGACCTGGGCGACGCGCTGGCCGGTGAGGTCCTCCACGGTCGCGGCGATGGCTTGCTGGAGCGGGTGGGCGGGGTCGAGATAGTCGTCGAGGGTCCAGGCGTTGACCGAGGCGGTGTGCAGCATGGCGGCGTGCTTGCCGGAGCAGTTCTGGGCGAGGCGGGAGGGCGAGCGGCCCTCGCGCACCCAGGTGTCCCGGACGACCTGGTCGAGCGGCAGGTCGGGGACGTTGCGCAGATCGGCGTCGGAGAGCCCGGCCAGTTCCAGGACGCGCCGGGCAGCGGCCAGATGGCGGTCCTGGCCGGAGTGGCTGGCGGCGGCGAGGGAGAGGAGTTCGCCCTCCAGCGGCAGTCCGGCGCGGACCATGGCGACGGCCTGCACCGGCTTGACCGCCGAGCGCGGGTAGAAGGCGGCCTCGATGTCCCCGAGCTGGAACTCGACCCTGCCGTCCGCGCCGAGCACGACGACGGAACCGTAGTGGATGCCCTCCACCACCCCACCCCGCACAACGTGGGCGACGGGGACGTGGATGGGCTCGCGGATCGGAGGTGCGTCGGCGAGGGAGGTGCTGTGCATGGGGGCCCGGGTTTCGGTGAGGGGGATGGAGGGGGTGAAGGGAGTGAGGGGGGTGAAGGGGGCGATCGGATCGGGTGCTTCGCTCATGCGCCCGCTCCCCGCATTCCGATCCCGCCGGGTCCCGGGCCCGTGGCCAGGCCCGCCGCCCCCACGATCGCCGTCAGGCTGCTCTCCACCCGGTCCAGGTGATGGGCCATGGCGTCGCTCGCGTCCCGCGCGGAACCGGCGGTCAGGGCCGCCACGATCGCCCGGTGTTCCCGGTCGGAGTGCTCGCGCCGGCCGCCGAGTTCGTTGAGGAACGCGGACTGCCGGGCGAGGGCGTCGCGGATCTCCTCGATCACCCGGCGGAAGACCGGGTTCTGCGCGGCCTCGGCGACGGTGAGATGGAACAGGGTGTCCATCGCGACCCAGGCGGCGGTGTCCGTCTCGCGTTCCATCCGGTCCAGGAGACGGGTCAGCCGGTCGAGGTTCGCCGGGGTGCGACGGACCGCCGCGTATCCGGCGACCGGGATCTCGATGTGCCGGCGTACTTCCAGGAGATCGCCGGCCGCGTAGTCGCCGAAGGTGGGGTCCTGGACGTGGTGGGCGATCACGAAGGTGCCCTTGCCGGTTCTGGCCACGGTCAGCCCCATGGTCTGGAGGGCGCACAGCGCCTCGCGCAGCACCGGCCGGGAGACCTCCAGGGTCCGGCACAGCTCCGCCTCGGAGGGGAGCTTGTCCCCGATGGCGTACTCGCCGCGTTCGATGGCGCCGCGGAGGTGGCCGAGCACCGCCTCCATCGCGCTGACGCGCCGCGGGCCCGTTCCACCTGTCTGGCTGTCTGACAGGTTCACGCTCCCGATCGTGCGGTCGGGACGCGGGGACTGTCAAGGCGGTGCCGTTGGGGTGCCATCGGGGGCGCGACGGGCGGAGTGCCTCCGGGATGGCGTGGAGCGGTCCGCCCGGCGATCCGACAGACGGTCCGTCCGGCCACCCGGCGCGGGCGGGCCCCGTCAGCGATCCGACAGGCGACCGGTCCCACGATCCGTCACCAGTTGGCCCCGCAAACCGGGCAACCCTCCCGTTCGGCAGGGGGGCTACCACCACCCCCCTTCGGGGGCAGGCGCCATTCTGCTGTGCGAATCGCGTTCACATACTGGAGCGCATGGCCAACCCAATGGTACTCACGGAGAATTCGTCCACATGTGAACGGCGAAATGAGGGCGACCCGCAGCAAACAGACATCCCGGCGGGAATCACGGCGGGCGACAGCTCCGGACAGCCGGGCAGTGATTTCGCCGAACTGGCCCGCCGGATATCCGCGGCGGGCCTGCTGCGCCGCCGCCCGCTGTATTACACGGTCCGTTTCGGGCTGGTCGGGCTCGCCCTCGCCGGAGGGGTCGCCGCGTTTCTCGCGCTGGGCGCGAGCTGGGCCCAGTTGATCGTCGCCGTGGCCATGGCCGGGGTGTTCGGGCAGCTCGGGCTGGCCGCGCACGACCTCGCTCACCGCCAGGTCTTCTCCCGCCGCCGGTCCAGCGAGATCGGCGGGCTGCTGGTGGCGAATCTGCTGCTGGGCATGAGCTACGGCTGGTGGATGAACAAGCACACCCGGCACCACGCGAATCCCAATCACGAGGGAAAGGACCCGGACGTCTCCCCCGAGATTCTGGTCTGGTCGCAGCGACAGGCCCGCAAGGCACAGGGAATTCCCAGGTTCATGGGAAAGCACCAGGCGGTCCTTTTTCTTCCGTTGCTGACGCTCGAAGGGCTCAATCTGAGTTTCAGCAGCTTCAAGGCGCTGCGCAGCCCGGCGATGAAACGCCCGGTGCTGGAAGGAACGCTGCTCGTCGCGCATTTCTTGCTGTATTTCGGTGGTCTGTTCCTGGTGCTCTCGCCGCTCCAGGCGCTCGCCTTCATCGCCGTCCACCAGGGTCTGTTCGGGGTCTATCTCGGCTCGGTGTTCGCGCCCAACCACAAGGGCATGCCGATGATCGAGGAGGGCACCCGGCTGGACTTCCTGCGCCGCCAGGTCCTGACCTCCCGCAATGTGCGGGGCGGTGTGCTGGTCGACGCCTTCATGGGCGGGCTCAACTACCAGATCGAGCACCATCTCTTCCCCAGCATGCCGACCCCGGCCCTGGGCGAGGCCCAGATCATCACCGAGCGGTACTGCGCCGAGTTGGGCATCCCGTACCACCAGACCGGGCTGCTCGCCTCGTACGGGGAGGCGCTGCGGCATCTCAGGAGCGTGGGTCAGCCGCTGCGGGACGGCCACTGAGGCAGGCGCCCGGGGCGCGGGCGGTCAGCTTTCCAGCACCCCCGTGCCGAGCAGGGCGAAGAGCAGCAGGCCGACGGCGATCCGGTAGATCACGAAGGCGTTGAAGGAGTGCTTGGCGACGTACTTCAGCAGCCAGGCGATGGACGCGTACGCCACCACGAAGGACACCGCCGTCCCGGCGATCAGCGGGGCGGCGCCCGCGCCGGTGCCGAGGGCGTCCTTCAGCTCGTAGATCCCGGCGCCGGTCAGGGCCGGGATGCCGAGGAAGAACGACAGCCGGGTGGCCGCCACCCGGTCCAGGTCGAGCAGCAGCGCCGTGGACATGGTGGCGCCGGAGCGGGAGAAGCCGGGGAAGAGCAGGGCGAGGATCTGGGAGCCGCCGACCAGCATGGCGTCCTTGAACGAGGTGTCGTCCTCGCCGCGCTTGTGCCGCCCCAGCCGGTCCGCCGCCCACATCACCGCGCTGCCCGCGAGCAGCGAGCCCGCGACCACCCACAGCGAGGCCAGCGGCCCCTGGATCAGCGGCTTCGCCGCCAGGCCGACCACGACGATCGGGATCGTCGCGAAGATCACCCACCAGGCGAACTTGTAGTCGTGGCGATAGCGCTGCTCCGGGTCGCGCAGTCCGCGCATCCACGCGGACAGGATCCGCACGATGTCCTTCCGGAAGTAGACGAGGACGGCGGCGATGGCGCCGACCTGGATGACGGCCGAGAACCCGATGACCGCGTGGTCGTCCACGGGGATGCCCATCAGCCCCTCGACGATCTTCAGATGGCCGGTCGAGGAGACGGGCAGGAACTCGGTCACCCCCTCGACGGCTCCCAGGACAATGGCCTGACCGATGCTGATGGCGCTCATGTGATCCAGTTCTGCTCAGGCGGGCGGGCGCCCCGGCGGGGCGGCGCGTCGGATGCCACGGCGTCCCAGGGCACCGCGGTGGATCACTCCTACTACACACGGGCGAGAATCCCGGCTTACCTACGCCGGGTGGACGCGGTACCTACGCCGGGCGGGTGCGGGCCACACCGGTACGGCATCCTGCGGCCCAGGCCGGTGCCCACCGCCGGTCACCGACCGTCGGCCGAACGTTCACAACGACCTCTTACCCGCTACCACCCCTTCTCGAAGAACCGCGCCACCTCGGCGATCCGGAACTCGTCGCGCCGGTAGCAGGTGCGGCGCCGTACCCGTTTGCTGCGCAGGACGCCGAGGTCGGCGAGCAGCCTCAGATGGGTGTCGGCGACCGCCCGGTCCACGCCGAGTTTGGCCGCGACGGCCTCCGCCGGGACTCCGTCCTCACACAGATCGAGTCGGCGCTGCGGCGGGAAGTGGGCCTGCGGGTCCTTCAGCCACTCCAGAATGACGAGGCGCAGATCGCCGCCAGGAGTCCTGAGCATCACGTCCTCCAGGGTCCGGGCCGTTCATACGGTGTTTCCCACTGTGGCGGGCGCCGGACCATCACGTCCGGTACTCGCCGACGCTTGACCGGTACGAATCGGCTCGATGGCTCAGGCGAGCACCTGCGCCGAGGTCCGGGCGTCCGGGCTCACCGCCCCGGTAGTGGCTTGCACGAGGGCGTGGGTGAGATCCGGGTCCCCGGAGTCGATCACGACCGTGTCCCGGTCCTGCCCTCGTGTCCGGGGCGACCCGTCAGGATTCGAGAAGCCAGACACCGGACCCCGTCCTAGCGTGGGGTCAACGACGTGAAACGGCCGTCGGCGAACCGTCCCGCCCCGAGGAGCCCCCTATGACCAGCGCAGCCAACGCGACCAGCGGACTGGAAACGATCATCTACCCCGTGACGGATCTCGCGCGGGCCAAGGCCCTGTTCGGCAAGGCGCTCGGCACCGAGCCCTACATAGACGAGCCGTACTACGTCGCCTTCAAGGGCGGCACGCAGGATGTGGGCCTGGACCCCAGTGGTCACTCCCGGGGGCTGACCGGTCCGGTCCCCTACTGGAAGGTCACGGACATCCACGAGCGGTTCGCGGCGCTGCTGGAGACCGGCGCCGAGGAGGTGCAGGGCGTCCGGGACGTGGGCAACGGGCGGTTGATCGCGGCGGTGCGGGACGCCGACGGCAACCTCGTCGGGCTGCTCCAGGACCCGGCCGGGTAACCGGGCCAGGGACGTACGAACAGCGCTAGTTGCACACTCAACGACCGACGGTTTCGGTGTTACCGTGCCGGTATGGGAACGAACACACTCGACGCGGGGCTGGAAGCGCGCTGGCGCGACATCCTGGCGGTGCACGCGCGCACGATGTGCGAGATCGACCGTGTTCTGCGCCCCTACGGACTCGGCGCGAGCGACTTCGAGGTGCTGGACATGCTGGCCGCCGAGGCCCCCGGGGACGACCTCCCGTGCCGGGTGCAGAACCTGGCGGGCCGGATCCATCTGAGCCAGAGCGCGCTCTCCCGCCTCATCGGCCGGCTGGAGAAGGACGGCCTGGCGATCCGGTCCATGTGCGCCGAGGACCGGCGCGGCGTCCGGGTCGCCCTGACCGACAAGGGACGCGCCCTGCACGCCGAGGTACGGCCGCTGCAACGGGCGGTGCTGGAGCGGATGTTGGGCGGCTGAGCCGCCGTACCCGACCTGCCGCGACCGGGAGCACCCGCCCCCCAGGCTCGGTCCCGTCGACGAACCGATCACCGGCCCCACTGTCGACCGAGATGACACAAATAAGTGTCATCTCAGTCGAGAGTGCTACTGTGTACGCGTGCCGCAGGACTCACACGTACTCTTCGCCGACCACGTCGGCCGTTTCTACGCACGCCGGTACGGCTTTCCGCCGATGGCGGGGCGGTTGCTCGGCTATCTCTTCGTCTGCGATCCGCCGCAGCAGACCATCGACGAGCTGAGCGAGGCGCTGCTGGCGAGCCGGAGCGCTGTCACGGGCGCCGTGAAACTGCTGGAGGGTCATCGGATGGCCCGGCGCACCCGGGCCGCCGGTGAGCGGGTGGACCGGGTGAGCCTGGATCCGGAGAGCAGACAGCCGCAGAACTTCGACTCCGGCCTCCACGGGGAGCACGCGGCGCTGTTCCGGGAGGGTCTGGCGCTGCTGGCCGACGCGCCCCCGGAGCGCCGGGCGCCGCTGGAGGAGATGATCGCGCTGGCCGATTTCCTGTCCGAGCGGCTGCCGAGGCTGATGGACGAGTGGCACACGCACCGCGACGCGCTCCGGGCGGCCGGGAAGCTCCCCCCGGGGTCCCCGCCACCGGGCCCGTCGGCGTGAACACCCCGGCGGGCATCAAGACACCCCCTCCACACGAGAGGCAGACCCCCATGACCGAGACCGACCACCTCGACCCGCCGGACCGGGCTCTTCTGCGCGAGCGGGCCGACCAGGGCGACTCCGACGCGCTCGACGAGCTGATCCAATACGCCGCCGAGGACGCCGACCTGACCGAGCTGCGCCGGATCGCCGACACGGGGAACCGCACGGCGATCGACCAACTGGTGGAGACCGCACAGGAGTTGGGTGACACGGACGAGCTGCGCAGGCTCGCGGACCTGGGTAACTCCGACGCCGCCGAGCTGCTCGCGGAGCTGTCCGGAGAGTGACGCCGGACGAGAACGCCCTGGTCCGGCTCCGGCTCACAGCGTGAACTCGGTGCCGTCCGGCAGGACTTCCACCCCCGCCTCCGCCAGCCGCGCGCGGGCCGCCGAGGCGGGATCGAGCAGCGGGTCGGGGTCCTCCAGCCGGGTCAGGATCCGGCGCGGTGCCGGGCGCACGGACTGGTCCCACGGTCCGGCCGGGCCGTGCGCGGCATCGAGCACGGCGCCATCGGCCGACGCGACCAGTTCATCCAGGTCCGCGCTCCAGGCCCGTAACCGGGGCGCGTAGAGCAGTACTCCCCCGGTGGCCAGATCCTCGATCCGGTACGCCGTCCCCCAGGGGTCGCCGCCCGTGCGGGCCGGCAGATAGCCGGGCGGGGCGGCGGCGACCGGGTGGGCGGTGACCACCAGTCCGCCCGACAGCACGAACCCCTCCTCGGGGGTGCTGTCGTGCCAGTCCCAGTGCGCGTAGCGGGCGAGGGCCGCGCGGGCCGGGTTCAGGGCGGCGAGGACGGGCGGGGCGGCGTACACCTTGAGGCCCTGGCTCGCGCGCAGGACGCCCAGCCCGGCCAGATGGTCGGGTTCCGCGTCGGTGAGCAGCACGCCCCGCACCGGGTTCGGGCGGGGGCCGGGCCACAGCGCGGTCGCGGTGGCGAGCTGGGCGCGCAGATCGGGCGAGGCGTTCAGGAGCCACCAGTCGCGGGAATTGCCGGTGACGGCCGCGCACTCCAGGGTGCGGGCCGGGATCTTTCCGTCGCGGGCGGCGGCGCAGAGCGCGCAGGCGCAGTTCCACCGCGGGAAGCCGCCGGTGGCGGCGGTGCCCAGCAGCACGACCCTCAAGACGACCCCCGACCCTCTCGCACTCTGTTCTCTTGTGACCGACCCGTGCCGTGCTCCCCCGTCGAACTCCTTCCGGTGGGGTCTTCCCACGGCGGGCCGCCCGGCCACCCCACCCGGGGGCAGATTTCCGGCCGTCCTCGGCCCGCCCGCGGCGTATCGGCCCACGCCGAGGCATCCGCGTGAAACCGTCCGCGCGGCAGGAAGGAGGGACAGACGGACACAGACATGCGCATACAGGCACAGCGGAGGGTGATGGGGCGCGCGTGCCGGTCATCGGCGGGGCGATCGCGCGGGGCGCGTTCGCCCCGTCGGAAAACAACGGGCCCCCGGCGCCCGGCGCCCCCCCCCCCCCGCCCGCGGCCCCCCCCGCGGCCGGGGCGG
>NZ_JBHYUG010000022.1:31000-38129 GCF_042749375.1 Streptomyces sp. NPDC059477
GGGGGGCCCCGGGCGGGGGGGGGCGCCGCCCGTGCTCCCCCGGCGGCCCGCCGGCGGCGCTCCCCGGGGCGGGGGCCCGGCCCGCCCCGGCCGCCCCCGGAGTGGGAGTCCGATGTGCGGGCGTAGCGATCGGTGTCAGTCGCTGTGCACGGTCAGTTCATGGATCGAGTACCCCCACTCGGTACCCCGGTCCAGGAACTGGACGCGGACGTACCGGGCGGGCACCGCGTCGAAGCGGGCGGTGTCGAGTCCGCCGTCGCCGGAGGCGGTGGACCAGGCGGTCGTCCACTGCTGTCCGTCGGTGGAGAGTTCGACGCGGTACGAGGTCCCGTACGCGCGTTCCCAGTCGAGGGTGACGCGGCCCACGCGGTGGGTGGCGCCGAGGTCGAGGCGCAGCCACTGGTCGTCGCTCCAGTCACTGGCCCAGCGGGTGTCCGGGTCGCCGTCGACGGCCTGTCCGGGCGCGTAGCTGGTGAAGGGGTTCCACTCGGCCGAACTGGCGGTCGCGGCCGTGCCCCGGGCGAGATTGACGCCGGACGCGTGCTCCTCGGTGGAGCCCCAGGTGTCGAGATAGCTCTCTGCGCCCCGGAACAGGTCGTCCACCACCTCCTGGCCGCCGGTCACCCGGATGTCCTCGATCCAGTCGGGGACCAGGCCGTAGTGGGCGGCGCCGTCGGTGTTCAGGTCCCAGGTGCGCTCGCCGGTGGTCTGCCGGTCGATGACCGAGCCGCCGTCGGTGCTGGTGAAGGGGTACTGGACGGGGTCGGAGGTGTCGGCGCCGCGCGGGGCGGGCCAGCCGCCGACGCCGTTCATGTCGGTGCCGAAGCCGTAGCCGACGTCGTACTGCTCGCGCAGCGCGTCCGTCCGCTCCGCCTCCGCGGTGAACGCCTCGGAGCCGTGCATGTACTGGGCGATGAACCCGCCGAGCCCGTAGACCCGCTCGGTCCAGTCGAGGTCCATCCAGCTGTGCGAGGACAGGACGCCCGGGTAGGACGCGGACTCGAAGATGTCCAGGACCCGGCCGGTGGCCTTGACGCTCATGTGGTCGATCTCCAGCATCATCTTGCGGTCCATCATCCCGCGTACGGCGTATTCGCCGAGGTCGGTGAGCCCGCGCGTATTGCATTGCGCGTTCTCGTCGTACGCCGGGACGTCGACGTCCGCGGGGAGTTCCTCCTCGGCGCCGGGTGCGGAGGCCAGGCCGATGGGGTTGTCGTGCTGCGGGCCGGTGCACTCCTCGGTGCGCCAGAAGGTGCCGGTCGACAGGAACTGGCCGACGTTGATCGCCGTGCCGAGCGCGCCCTCGTCGAAGCGGACGCCGCACAGCGCGTTGTCGAACTTGTGGCACAGGAACATGCTGCGCACGCCGAGGTCGTACAGCTCGTCCAGTCCCTTGTCGATGTCCTCCTCGCTGCACTGCGGCACGTCCAGGATCATCTTGCAGCCGAACGGCTCGGAGGTCTCCACGCCCAGGATCACGGCCAGTTTGCCCTGTTCGATCACCTGGCGGGCCTGGGCGCTGTCGGTGACGATCCGGAACCAGCCCTTGCCGGGGCCGCCGTACATCTCGTCGATGTAGTCCTGGAGGTCGTAGGTCAGTTGCGCCTGGAGGCGGATCGACGTCATCTCGTCGCAGGAGCGGTCCTTGAAGAAGTAGACCGAGCAGATCACTCCGTTGGTGACCAGGTCGTTGACCATCACCCGCTGGCCGCCGCGCCAGGCGCGCTCGACCCAGGCGTAGTAGTTCTGCTGGTGGGTCAGGGAGTCGTACGCGGGCCAGTCCGCGAAGGTGGGCCAGCCGTCCGGGTCGTGCTTGCCGTCGCCGCCCTTGGTGATGAAGTCGAACAGGGCGAGGGAGCCGTCGGGGTAGTGCTCCGGACAGTCCTTCAGGGCGTCGGCGATGCCCTCCTCGGAGAAGGTCTGGCCGCAGATCAGCCGGCCGCCGAACGCCTCGTTGGACATCAGATGGTTGTGCGCGTCGACGAAGCCGCGGACCTCGCCGTCGGCGGTGGTGCCGGTGAAGGGCTCACCGGTGACGTTGATGGCGGAGTCCGGGGCGGGGCGGGCGGTGGGGTTCCACCAGTCGGTGCCGCCCGCGGCGGAGCTGGGCGTGGGCCCGAGGGCGAAAGCCAGGACGAACAGCAGCAGCGAGACGACGGTCAGATTCTTGCGGCGACGGTAGGGGCGTCGGGCCACGGACAGGTCACATCCCTCGGTCAGCGGGACGGCACGGTCGACGCGCCCAGCGGCGCGGGCACGATGCCCTCCCCCGATGCGGGTTTGTCATGACCGGCGCAAGGTGTGGCATGAGGATCGCCATAGGGGGCGGCACGCGTCAAGAGGCGGTGAGGGGGAAACTTACTGGACGGTAGGTACGGGGGGTTTGTCGGGGTGCCGGCGGGGAGGGAGGGCGGTGACCCAGCCGACTCAGTCCGACCGCACCCGGGCCGACGCGAGGTCGGCGAGGATCCGGGTCACCGTCTCCCGCGGTGTCAGCTCGGAGGTGTCCAGCCAGAGGCCGAGGCGCGGGGTCTTCTCACGGAGGACGTGATCGAGGGCGTCGACCGTCCAGGGGCCGTAGCCCGTCTTCGGCCGCCCGGTCTCCCTGTCGTGCACGGTCTCGGCGTCGGGGGCCAGGACGACGACGTACAGGGGGCGGGTCCGGACCCTGGTCACGTACCGGGCGAGATCCTCGCCGAGGACGATGTCCTGGACGATCGCGGTCCAGCCGTCGCGCGCGTACTCATCGGCCACCAGCGCGGAGAGCCGCTGGCGCAGATCCAGCTGGGCACGGGCCTCGGCGGTCTCCTCCGGCAGCAGCTCCTCACGGCCGGAGACGATCATCCGGCGGAAGACATCGCCGCGTACATGGGCGGCCCGGGGCAGTCGCCGGGCCAGCAGCTCGGCCACGGTGGACTTGCCCGACGCCATCACGCCGGTGATCAGGACGACCGCGGATGCGGATGCCGGTTCGCTGTGCACGTGACTCGTTCTCTCGGCTTGTTCTCTCGCGGGGTGGGGGCAGGCGGGGGTGCTCATTCGGTGTGGTCGGGATCGTACTGAGGGTGGGGGCGCGTTGGTGGAGCGGTCGGGCCGGGGGCTCGGCGGTCGCCGCCTCCCGATGGCCCAGCGAGCCGACGGCCGCTCCCGCCGTGATGATGGGAGGGACGGTCGGTGGGGGCGGGCGGACCGGGCCGCTCCCGTCGGCAGGTCGGCAGGTCGGTGGGCCTGTTTGGCCGGTCTGTTCGGCAGGTCGGCCGGTCGGTGGGTCGGTAGGGGAGGTTGCGTCCATGCAGTTCCGGCAGCTGGAGTACTTCGTGGCGGTCGCCCGTGAGCGGCACTTCGCGCGGGCCGCCGAGGCGTGTTACGTGTCGCAGCCCGCGCTGTCGGCGGCCATCGCCAAGCTGGAACGGGAACTGGACGTCACTCTGATCCACCGCGACCACACCTACCAGGGCCTGACCCCGGAGGGTGAGCGCCTGGTCGTCTGGGCTCAGCGGATCCTCGCCGAGCACGACGCGTTCAAGGCGGAGGTGGCCGCCGTGCAGTCGGGGGTCGCCGGGACGCTGCGGCTGGGCACCGTACCGAGCGCGTCGACGACCGTGGCGCTGCCGGTGGCCGCGTTCTGTACGGCCCACCCGCTGGCCAGGGTGCGGATCCGCTCCCGGTTGCCGACGGCGGAGCTGGCCCGGCAGTTGCGCGAGTTCGAGCTGGACGCCGCGATCGGGCACTTCCCGCCCCAGGACCGGGAGGAACTGCACACGGTGCCGCTGTACCAGGAGCGGTATGTGCTGCTGGCCCCCGAGGACCAGCTGGAGCCCGGGGTCGAGAGCATCACCTGGACGCAGGCGGCCCGGCTGCCGCTCGCGCTGCTGACGGCGGACCTGAAGATCGGGCACGTGCTCGACGTGGCACTGGCCGGGACCGGGATCACGGTGTCCCCGCAGGTCGAGACGGACTCGGTGGCCTCGCTGTACGCGCATGTGGGCAGCGGCGACTGGGCGAGCATCGTGCCGCACACCTGGCTGCGCGCGATGCCGGTGACCGGCCGGACCCGGGCCGTACCGCTGGTCGGGCCGGAAGCGACGGCTCAGGTTCTGCTGGCGATCCATCCCGGCGAACCCGGGGCGCCGATAGCGCGGGCGTTCCTGGAGGTGGCGACGCGGCTGTCGCTGGACGCGTTCTTCGGTACGCCGGCGGTCGCCGACTGACGGGTCGCCGACCGACGGTTCTCGGGTGCCGTGGGATGGACGGGTTCCCAGGTGCCGTGGGATGGACGGCTTCCGGGTGCCATGGGATGCGGGGCAGCGATGCCGGGGTCAGCTCGCGTACCGGGCCCGTAGCGCGCGGCGGTCCAGCCCGCCCTTGGCGGTGTGCGGCAGGGCCGCGACGACGCGGATCTGCTCCGGCACTTCGAAGGGGGCCAGGCGGGTGCGGCAGTAGCGGAGGATGCGGAGGGAGGGGTCGGAGGGGGCAGGTTCCTGCCGGTCGGGTTCTCTCGCGTCCGTCGCTCGCCCGGCGGCTTCTGCCTCGCCGGTTGCGGGGCCCCCGGCCTCGCCCTCGCCCGCTTCCGCTTCCGCGTCCGCGTCCGCGTCCGACCCGAGTATCACCACCGCCGCGCCGACCAGTTCCCCGTACGTCGGGTCCGGTACGGGGAACACGGCCGCCTCGGCGACGCCGGGGCACCCGGCGAGGATGTCCTCGACATGCTCGGGGGAGATCTTCTCGCCCCCTCGGTTGATGAGGTCCTTGATCCGCCCGGTGAGGAACAGCCGCCCGTCCTGGTCGAGCCGCCCCAGGTCCCCGGTGCGGAACCAGCCGTCCGCGAAGCTGTCGGCGGTCGTCTTCCGGTCGCCGAGATACCCCCGGACGACGGACGGGCCGCGCACCCACACCTCCCCCTCTGCACCCGGCGCCGACGCCTGTCCGTCCGGGCCGGTGATACGCAGGTCCACTCCCGTCGGCGGGCCGACCGAACCGCGCGGGCGGGACGGGTCGGGCGGGCGGGGCGGCTCACCGGTGGCCTGGTGGGTCGACTCGGTCATGCCGTACGCGCTCAGTACGGGCGCGCCGAGCAGCTCCTCCAGGGCGCGGCCGGTGGTGTCGGGGAGCGGGGCGCTGCAACTGCGGACGAACCGCAGGGGCCGCGCCCGCTGTCCCGGGTACTCGGTCGCGGAGCGGGCCAGCAGGATCTGGTGGATGGTCGGGACCGCCGTGAACCAGGTGCCGTCGGCGGCGGCGAGGTCGTCCCAGAAGGTGTGCGCCGAGAACTTGCCCCGTGCGGGCAGCACGACCCGGCCCCCGGTGGCCAGGGAGGCGAGCAGGGTCGCGAACAGGCCGTGGCCGTGGAAGAAGGGCATCGCGGCCACCGTCCCGTCGGCCGGGCCCAGCCCGTACGTGCCGGTCACCGCGCTCACCCCGGCGGCCACGTTCGCACGGGTGAGGGGCACCAGCTTGGCCTGGCCGGTGGTTCCGGCGGTGCTCAGGACCAGGGCGTCGGCGGGGGTCAGCTCCCCGGCGGCTCCCCCGCCGCCCGGCGCGGCCCGCTTCCCGGCGTCCAGGACGACCGTCCCGGACCCGGCGCCCGGGAGCACCTCCACGGTCACGGGCCAGACGGGGACCCCCACGTCGGGCGCCTCCGTCCCGGGCGTCACGACCGTCGTGCCGGGCCCGGCGAGCAGCGCCCGCGCGCCCAGGGCGGACACCCGGGCCGCCAGCTGTGACACGGGCAGCGCGGGGTCCAGCGGGGCGGTGACCAGCCCGGCCCTCGCGGCGCCCAGCAGGGCGACCGGGAACTCGGCGGTCCCGGCGCAGACCAGCCCCACCGGGTCCCCCGGGCGCAGCCCGGTGGAGGCGAGCTGTGCGGCCATGTCGTCGGCCAGCCGGTCGAGACCCCCGTACGACAGCGGGAGGCGGTCCGGGCCGACGATCAGCGCGGGCGAGCCGGGCCGGTCCCTGACGGCTGCGTCGAGCAGGTCGACCAGTCCGGTGGGCCCGGGGAGCGCGCCGGACCCGGTGGGTGCGTTGAGTCGCCCCGACCGGGGCGGGGTCATGGCGGACGGGGCCATGGTCATCACCTCCCCTAGGAGGGTGCGCCCGGCAGGGACGAGGGTCCAATACGCAGGTGCGAACGCTTGAGAGGCAACGGTTATCGAGCCAGGACGAGCGAGGGGCACGGGTGCTTCGACCTCGCTCGACAACCGTCGCTTATCGACCGGTCAGCGACAGCACTTGGACGCGGGGGCGGGGACTGCCGAACACTGGCAGGCGGATCGGAACAAACCGGACCAAATGTCCGCATAAGCCTCATACAACAAGCCTCACGCAACGGCCCGTACACCTCTCCACCTCTCCACCTCCGCACCTCCGCACCTCTCCACCCGAGGAGCCCCGCGATGACCGCTGTACCCACAGCCCCCGCAACGCCGACGACCGGGCAGAAGGCGGCCCGGTCCGCTTCCGAGCGGCAGACCGACGGCGCTCATCTCGTCGTGGAGGCGCTGCGACGCAATGGCGTCCGCAGTGTGTACGGCGTGGTCGGCATCCCGGTCACCGATCTGGCGCGGCTCGCGCAGGCGTCGGGCATCCGGTTCATCGGCTTCCGGCACGAGAGCGACGCCGGGCACGCCGCGGCGGCGGCCGGGTTCCTGACCGGGCGGCCGGGGGTGTGTCTGACCGTGTCGGGCCCGGGGTTCCTCAACGGGCTCGTCGCGCTCGCGAACGCCACCACGAACTGCTTCCCGGCGGTGCAGATCTCCGGGTCCAGCGAGCGGGACGTCATCGATCTGCGACGCGGCGACTACGAGGAGCTGGACCAGCTGGCGACGGCCCGGCCGCTGGTGAAGGCGGCGTTCCGGGTGGACCGGGCGGAGGATGTCGGGCGCGGGCTGGCGCGGGCGATCCGTACGGCGGTGTCCGGCCGGCCGGGCGGGGTCTATCTGGACCTCCCGGCGGCGGTGCTCGGGGAGGTCGTCGACGGGGCGACGGGCCGCGCCCAGCCGGGGGGGGTGGGCGGCTATGGCGGGCGGCCCGGCGCGGGGCCCCCCCAGCGGGGGCCGCGCGGGGGGGTGGGGGGCCCCCCCCCACGCCGGCGCGGCGGGCGACGGCACTCATGGGGGCGTCGATGCCC